>JAFGRR010000641.1 GCA_016935035.1 Phycisphaerae bacterium
CTCGCTCGACGCGGTCCAGCGCGTTGGTGGCGTCCTGGCCGCCCCGTTGGCGCGCTAGTTCGAGGGCCACGCGCTGGCGGGCGAGCGGTGAGCGCAGCTCGTGGGAGATGTCCTGCAAGAGCCGGCGCTGAGCGCCCAGGAGCGTCGCGATGCGTTCGGCCATTTTGTCGAAGTCACGGGCCAGTTCGCCGAGTTCGTCGCGTCGCCGGCCAATTGAGGGGCCGACGCGCTGGCTGAGGTCGCCTTCGCCGAAGCTGCGGAGCGCTGCCCGCAGCTTCAGCACCGGGCGCGTGATGTAGCCGGCCAGGAAGTAGCACACCAGTCCCAGGCCGATCGTGATGGACCCCACCCTTAGAATCGTCATCCAGGCGAATGGCGGCCGCTTGAATGGCATCTCGGGTGTTTCCGTCACGAACACGTAAGGCGTGCCATCGGCGTCCCGCAGGCGGGCCGCGAGCGCGGCGACATGATCATCGTCCGCGTGTTGAAGCTCGTCGGTATCCGCGGCGCGACTGGCGAGTTGGCGCGCGGTCGGTGACAATTCGCGGCCGCGCAGATCGTTCCCGTTTTCATCCAATAGGTATGAGTGGACACCCCAGGTTGCTGCCAAGTCGTCGGTCTGTTCCAGGGCCGCCGTCGGTCCATCGCTTTGAAGAACCTCTTCCAGCGCGTGTGCGCGCAGTCCGAGAAGGTTGCTCATCGCCCGTCGCCAAGTGTCCCCAGGTTCGGTCTGGCCGGGCGGTGGACCTGGAGTGCCTGGATGAGGCGAGCCCGGTTCGAAGCGTGGCTCTGGCATCATCCAGAATGCAATCACGAGACCGATGGCGAAGGTCAGCATGACAGTCAGCAGGACTGACAGGAAGATCTTCAGGAATAGCTGTCGCATTGCCGTTCCGGATTAATCGAGGGCGTCGGTTGTCTCGTTCCGTGTCATGGACGCGTCGGTGCTGACGCAGGTGTAGATGTACCCCACGCCGCGGATGGACTTGATGCGTTCGACGCCGCCGTGCTCGTGGCCGAGTTTTCTGCGCAGGTGGCTGACGTGCATGTCGATGCTGCGATCCATGGGCAACGGATCGCGGTCGAGGACCGTCTGGAAGAGTTCCTTGCGGTCCACGACATGTCCGGCCGCTCGCAACAGGACTTCCAGCAGATCGAATTCGGCGCTGGTAAGCTGGATGAGCCGTCCATCGCGCCTCACTTGACGGGTGCCGAGGTCCATCTCGACATCACCGACCGTGAGGTGTTCACTGGCGGCGTGCTCGCGGGTGGCCTGCTCGCGCAGTGTCGCCCGTCGCAGGATGGCGCGTATTCGTGCCGCCAGTTCGCGCGGGTTGAACGGCTTGGGCAAATAATCGTCCGCGCCCAGCTCGAGGCCGATGATGCGGTCCACGTCGTCTCCGCGTGCCGTGAGCATCAGCACTGGCATCGCGGAACGTGCGCGGATGCGGCGCAGCGCCTCGAAACCGTCGATTCCCGGCAGCATGACATCGAGGACGACAAGGCTGTATTTGCCCGAGAGTGCCAACTCGACACCCTGTTCACCTCTCTGGACAGCTTCGACGTCGAACGCCTGCGAGCCGAGATACTCTGTAACGAGCTCGCAGAGTTCCAGGTCGTCGTCGATTATCAGTACTCGGTTTTCGGAGGTAGGCACGCGCGTCTCCCGCGAGTCGTAATCCAGCGGCTGGCCCGCGACAGTATAGTCGTAGGCCGCTGCCTCTACCTCTTACAATTGGGGTTTCCCCGACGATGCGTAAAGAAACGTCAGCGCACAGACCTGCGCATTGCGGGCGCGGGTTGGGCCCAGCGGATCGACGATAACCCAGGGGCACGGAATACGCGCGTGATCCTGAGTCCCGCTGAGCCCGAGGCGAAAACGCACCCGCACGGTGAGGATGGGCAGCGGAGCCGGATTAAATCGTCACGGCTGCCGGAGACTTGGCGTGTCAGGCCTCCTCATCAACGAGAGGGAAGAGCGACGACAACAGCGAAGACAGGTCGTCGCTGCTGGTCGTGCCGGTCAGTGACTGGAGCACCAGGCTGGCGTTCTGGGTGCCGCCGGTACCGGAACTCATGTCGGGCGGCCCCATACTCTGCATTTTGCTCTTCATTTCTTCCATGCGGCTTTCGACGTCCGACGTATCGATGCCGTGATCCTGAAGCGTCGTGAGTATGGCGTCGTCGATGGCTTCCCTGCCGGCTTCGGGACCCTCCGACGAATCAACGTTCTCCATGGCACTGGCGATGGCGTCCTTCAGTTCAGTCTGAAGGCTCTCGACTTCTTCCTCGGTCAGCCCGGCAGCTTCCGCCGACTCTTCTACTTCGGACCATAGTTCCGGCGGCGGTTCGCCGGGCTCGGGTGGCGCCTGCGGCTTACTGGTGCCACTGACCGAAGAGTTCTGTCCGATCATCTGTTGGAGGGACGTGAGCGCGTCATTGCTCAAGCCCCCGATACCTGACATAGTTGACATGACTTCTCCTTTTTCGCTCGCTGTGTTGGGACAGGCATTGATGCCCCGGTACTGCGCCGGCCACGGTTGGCGCGGCTACGCTGTCTGGCTTATCGAGCGGTCACCGGCAACATCTGATGACTTGACCCTTCTTTACCCCCCAAAAACGCTGGTGAGACTCAGGTCGGATGAGTGCCTGTAAAGAAGCGTAACACAACGACGATCTGCTGCTGACTTGTCTTTACACGGTGCCGGCCGGGTGACGGGGCATGCTACGAGTCGGGCCGTTGCGGTGCGCTTGTGGACGTCACATTGCCAGACCGGCCGCTGATCATTAATGGCGCTGGCATGTGTCTCGTGAGTCACGCGGAGTGGAATGCCATCAGGGGAACCTGAGGCAGGCAATTTGCTGCACTGATGAAGAGGTTTGCAGCCAGCACCGGCGTTTCGTGCGCTGGCTTACGATTCGTTACCGTCAAGGACGTGAACCGAAACCTGGGATGCGTGAACAATAGCTTGGCGTTTGGGAGATCGTACGAGTTGGCAAGACGCGGCACGGAGGCTGGTCAGTGGGATCAGCGAATCGATTGACGTCTCGTTCCAGGAGCAAGAACATGATTGGTAACAGAGGAACGCGCGCCGGCACCGTGGTCGTCGCCGCTGTGTTGGCGGCCTTGGCCGGAGGATGCGACACATCGGTGATGACTGGTGATTCGAGCAGCATTCTGGACAGCCTGTCTGAATTCGGCATCACGGAGGACATGACGATCGCCAACGTTCTAAACCAGGTCACGGTTGGCGATGTGTTGACCGGGTTTGTCAGCTTCGTTGACGAGGTAACCTCCAACCTGGACGCCGCCATGGCGCAGGCGTCCGGCCTGAGCGACGAGGAGTTGGCCGAGCTTGAGACGCTCCAGGCGCAGCTCGACGCGGGCGAGATCACGGAGACGGAATTCGGCGACGCGATCAGCGAGATCATCGGCGATCGCGGCGCGGGGATGCCATTCGCCGGTCTTTCGTTCTATGGCAGTCCATCCGGGCACCGCATGAACGCCGGCGCGGCAGCCGTGCTGGATCTGACGGAAGAGCAGCAGGTCGCGGCCGAGGAGATTTTCCAGAGCTTGCATGATGACATCGATGCGCTGCGCGCGGCGACGCACGAAGCGATTCGTGCCATGCTGACAGACGAACAACTTCTCATTCTCGACGACATGGGCGCGCTCGACCAGGAGTCGGCGACACCGCGGATGGGTCGCGGAGCGATGGGCTCTGGCCGTGGTGTGTCGCGGTCAGTTCAGATCGCCGACGAATTGCAGCTCACGGAGGAGCAGCAGGCCGCCATTGACGGACTCCGCGCCGAACTTCGCGACGCGATCAGGGTTCGCCACGAGCAAGCCCACGCCGAGTTCCTTGCGCTGTTGACGGAAGAGCAACTGGCGGCGCTGGATGGGGCGACGGAGGAAAGTGAATAGTCTTGGCAACTCCGGGGCCGATGATGGTGGCCGGGGAGGTTTAGGTGGTCGGCGCACGCGCGCTATTGGCGGGCGCATAGGCCGTGTGGCTCTCACACGAGCAGTGGAGGACAGTAAGGATGAACAAACGAAAGTGGATTCTTGTGGTTCTGTCGGCCGGCATGTTGCTTCAACTTGGGACGTGCTTGAGTGAGGTCGGGTCCTACACGATGGCGGCCTTCGAAGAGTACCTGCCGGACTTGCTGGACACCTGGCTGGAGACCCTAACGGCAAGCGCTTGATGGCGTAGTCGTCAAGCCGGCAATGTGACGATGTTTGAGGAGAGCGCCACAAGGGCCAGGCGCGGGTATGCGGACTACGCCGACCGCGCTCGCGCCTGGTTACCGAATACGGAAGGCTCTGAACAGCCAAAGGGCCAGTGCGGCGATTGGCGCGCGAGTGCCGCGAGTTGTGCTCATGCTGAGATGACTTACTCGCCCGTCGGCGCGGCGAGCGGTTCGGGGGGGCCGGCGCGGTCACGCCATAAGTAGATGGCCAGGATGCCGACGCCGAAGACCAACAGCATGTCGGCGACGTTGAAAACCCAGGGCCAGAGTTCCTGGTCGCCGAAGAGTCGCGTGGGGATCTTGATGAAGTCTCGCACGCAGCCGACCTTCCGTACCTGGGTGCTGGGGATGAGCATTTGGCGGCTGTCGTGATGATCGATGGGGTACTCGCGCATCATCAGATCGGAGCCTTGCTGGCCGACCTGCTGTACGAAGGCGACCCGGCCGCCTTCAGTGCTGCGGTAGAGCTGCACAAAGATGCGGTCGTACATGTTGCCGAGGGCGCCGGCGAGAATCGCACCCAGCGCGAGGTGCAGCAGCCAGCGTTGGGCCGAGCTGCGTGCGAACATCCAGAGCACCAGCGCCAGAGCCAGGATCGAAGCCGCCACGAACAATTGGGTCTGGCCGCGGCCGATCCCGAAGAGCGCCCCGGTGTTGAACATGGTTTGGAATTCGAGCACGTGGGGGATGATGACTTCGTGCCCGCCCTGGTGATATCGGTGGAAGGCCCAGTCCTTAGAGCCGAGATCGGCGCCCAGCCCGAGTACGGCGATAGCCCAGAAACGCACGTGTGAGCAGACGCTGCGGAAGGACGAAGTAGCCTGAACGCCGGCGTGTGACTCCTGCGAGTCCGTCGCGGAAATCGCGTTCGCGGGTTGCGTCGCGGGCGGATTGGATTGACTGACGGAACCGGACACCAGCTTAGGTCCCGTGTTCTTGGCCGCGTTCCTGGGCCAGGGTGTATTCGTAGCAGTACTTCGCCCAGGGCTTGGCACGCAGGCGGGCTTTTCCGATCGGCTGGCCAGTGGCGAGGCAAATCCCGTAAGTGCCCTGGCTGATGCGTTCAATTGCCTCGTCGATCTCGTTCAAAACGGCGCGTTCTCCTTCGATCAACCCGAGTGTGAACTCATGCTCGAAGTTGTCCGAGCCGAGATCGGCCATGTGCAGCGGCATGCGTGATGATTCGCCGGCCTGCTCCGCCGAACCAAAAGCTTGATTTTGGAGCGCGTCAACGTCACCGCACAACTGCGCGCGTTTCTCCAGCAGAAGCATGCGGAACTGCTCGATGTCTCTGGCGGAGAGCCCGCTTCCGCGGGGTGTCGACTTGGGACGAGCGGGTGCAGGCCGCGTGCGGCTGGCGGCGCGGGACCGTTTCGTCGTGGGCGCCGGCGTCGCCGTTTTGACGTCGCGTTTTGTGGAGCGGGTGGTAGCGCGTGCCTTGGGACGCGCCGCGGTTTTCTTGGCGACCTTTTTCTTTGTGCTGGTTTTCTTACCGGTCTTCTTCTTGGTCACCTTTTTGGTAGCGGCTTTCTTGGTGGTTTTCTTGGCCGCGCGTGGCTTGGCGGCCTTGTGTTTCGTGGCTTTGGCGCGTTTGCGGGTGGCCACCTTTGGCTTGACCTTCTTCTTTGTGGTGCGCGAACGCGCTGCTGATGGAGTGCTCTTACGCTTGGTTTTGGATGTCGTCTTGGCCACTAGCATGCACTCCGCAGCGCCCGGCGGGAGCCCCGCGCGGATCGTGCTGAGCCTGGTGTCGGCATCGTATCCTAGAAAAGGCGAGTCAGTGTAGCGCCGCGCAAAAGGCCTGTCAACCGCGCATCAGGCGGTTCCGCGGCCAATTGCAGCGGACGCCGTGGGCCCGTGCCGCCCATAATGCTGGGATTTCGCGAAGGTGTCCTAGTGATGCCGCGTGCCGGCTTGGTACGGTGCCGGATCGGCCATGCCAACGCGGGCGAAGGCTTCCAGGCGCAGCCGGCAACTGTCGCAGTGGCCGCAGGCGTTTCCGCGCCGGTCCGGGTCGTAGCAACTACGGGTCAGACAGTAGTCGACACCGAGTTCGATCCCGCGACGGATGATGTCGGCCTTGCTGAGCTTGATGAGCGGCGCGTGTATGTTGAGCGGGCGTCCCTCGACGCCGGCGCGGGTCGCGAGCGTCGCCATGCGCTGGAAGGCGTCGATGTAGTCGGGGCGACAGTCGGGATAGCCGCTGTAGTCGATGGCATTGACGCCGATGAAGATGTCCGCCGCGCGGCGCACCTCCGCGA
>JAFGRR010000078.1 GCA_016935035.1 Phycisphaerae bacterium
AACGTGCTGGTGCTGGACGAGCCGACGAACCACCTGGACATTCCGGCACGCGAGGCGCTCGAGGATGCGCTGCTGGAATTCTCCGGGGCGGTGCTGGTCGTCAGCCACGACCGGTATCTGCTCGATCGCATCGTCGATCACCTGCTCGTCATACGGCCCGAAGGACATGCGGCCTATCCGGGCAACTACTCGTACTACATCGAGCAGGTCGAGCAGCGCGAACGCGACCCACAGGCGGCACAAGGGACGAAACCCACGCGTAAACGGCGTTCGTCAGCGCCCGGCGGCACAACCATCAGACCCAAGCCATCGCCGTTCGCTCGAAGCACTCTGGACGAACTGGAGGCGATGATCGTCGAGCGTGAGACACGGATCGGCGAGATCGAACAGGCATTCGGTGCGGCGGATGTTTGCCGTGATCCGGTTGCGGTTGAGCGTCTTCGCACCGAGTTCGCCTCACTACAGACCGAGCTTCGCGAGCTGCACGCCGCCTGGGAAGCGAAGATAGACGGTCTCGGCGGCCAGTGACCATCAACTTAGAATCGGACTCCATGGTCGCACATTAAGCACTACTTTTCGCGTGAATCGTAATACCTGCAATATGGTGGACCGTGAGCGCCGGCATCGCCTCGTATCTACATCTGGCCTGCGTGCCAACACACGCGATTGCGCGAGCCCGCAAAAACGGCGCGTAGCCCTGCATGGTT
This sequence comes from Phycisphaerae bacterium, assembly GCA_016935035.1. Classification (GTDB taxonomy): domain Bacteria; phylum Planctomycetota; class Phycisphaerae; order UBA1845; family Fen-1342; genus JAFGRR01. Next base: position 708 of record JAFGRR010000078.1, read on the forward strand.
AACCCAGACGAATTCTGTCGTAAATCGGGCACGATCATCAAAGCGCGGTTAGAATGGAGGTAGTGATGAGCCGGGACGACGGAGGTCCGGCTCATCCATGTCTAGCAACAGGGTGCTAGGTCGCGTCACGCGGTGCTCATTGACCCGACTGACCCGACTCCCAAAAGAGCACTGCATGGGTGCGACAATGAAACCGGATTCCACCGAGGCTACAGGGCAGCCGCGATGTTCCGCTCGCGCGGACGGTGCCGAGACACGGCCCCGGCTCCCCACGATCCTGCTGGTCGATGACGAGAGCGAGATTCGCTCAGTCATGCGCGAGGTGCTCGAGCGTGCCGGATATGAAGTGGCTTCAGCCAGCCGCGGCGTCGAGGCCCTCGGACTATGTGCCACCCGGCCACAGCCGTTCGACCTGGTAATCGCGGATGTCACCATGCCCGAAATGAACGGCCGCGAGTTGGTCCGCCGCCTCCAACGCGCCGCGCCGCGAACGCGAGTGCTGCTGATGTCAGGTTACGCCGACGAAGAACCGCAACAGCCCTGGCGCCGCAGCGACCAGCCCGCCACGCGCTTCATCGCCAAACCCTTCACGCCCGACAGTCTGCTCAGCCAGGTGCGCGAAACGCTGTTGGAGCGATGACGCTCTCGGCCACTACCGTGCCACCGGCCGGCGGCTGAACGGCTTCGCTCGGCATGCCGTCAGGGAACGGCTGACTGCGTGCTGACCGGCGGAAGCATGGCCTGGCCAACAATCGTCGCCGGCCGCGTGTCCGTCCGCAGCTCAAACAGGAACTCCGTCCCCGGCTGATACAACCACACCTTGTCCACCATGATGCCGGACTCCGGCGTCGGCCAGGCGTCCACCACGATGAACGACACTGTATCCTCTGGCCACGTCCCGCGCAGCACCTCCACGACGTCAAAGATCACAACGTACCAGTGCTCTATCCAATCCTTGTCGCGTTTGCGCTGACCAAACTCGCGATACGGCCGGCACCGCACGTGCACCCGCGCGTCCCCCGATGGCACCAATCCGTTGTCTGTTGCCTCCCGCCAGGCGATAATCGAAACAAACTCCCCGATCGTCGCATTAACCGCCGGCGTAGGCCGCGGCGGCCCACTCGCCCGACACCCCGCCAGGACGGCCACGCCCAAACTCGCCAGCACGACAGTGAGACACAAGCGCCGACGCATGCTCTACTCCCGATTGACCATCTGCTTGGACGCCCGCGCGGCTAGCGAGTTCCATGAACCTCGCGGAATCGGCGTACGCTGGCGGGCCGGCTCCGTTACGTCTCGGTGCGCATTTGTCGGCGGCCTGTCGGTCCTGCAACATCGTGGCCGAGACATCGGCGCTGGGAGCGGCAAGGAAGGTACGCGGCTGGCCCGCATCCCACTCTACGGGAAGAATCGGACCATCGCAGAACGGCCAGGGTCTTCATCGGCCCCGGTCAGCCCCCGGTGCCAGGACGAGAGCACGAGAAATTTTTGGACAGGCGGCCGGCGCACAGTACAATGGACTTGCACCGCGCGTCAGCGGACTCGGGCCAGGTCATCTAGAGAATCTCGGGCAGGGAGGAACGTCATGCGAAACTCATGGAGACTGCGTCTCGCCGTGCTTGCGGGGCTGGCGTGGACCAGTGCGGCGGTGGCACGGACACCAGCAACGCGCGACCCGGCAGGCGAGCGTCAGGGACCGACACTGGGCGCCATGCCTGCCGGTTGGAACGCGACACCAGAGCGCCCCGAACCCGGAGGCCAGCCCGGTCTGCGGCTGGATTCCACTGACGAGACGCGAATGGTCGAGGGGGACCTCAGCGCGGGACCTGGTTCGCGTTGGCTCGGCGACATCCTCGTGACCGATCCCACCTACGACCAGG
>JAFGRR010000642.1 GCA_016935035.1 Phycisphaerae bacterium
AGCAGGTGCAGCACGGCGTGCTCGGCACCGCCCATGTAGAGGTCGACGCCGCCGACCTTTGGGGTGCCATCGGCGTCTTGGCCGCCCATCCAGTACTTGTCGACGTCCGGCGTGATCAGATTGTCGTCGTTCTTCGCGTCGCAGAAACGCAGGTAGTACCAGCATGAGCCGGCCCACTGCGGCATGGTGTTCAGTTCGCGGCGATAGTGCTTTCCGCCACGCTCGAATGTGGCCCACTCCGTGGCGCGCGCGAGCGGCAATTGCGGTTCGGCGTTGGCGTCATCGCTGGCGTGCGGGCGAAAATCCTCCATCTCTGGCAGCGTGACCGGCAGTTCATCCTCGCTGACCGCGCGCGGCACGCTGTCTTCGCCGTAGATGATCGGGAACGGCTCGCCCCAATAGCGTTGGCGCGAAAAGAGCCAGTCGCGTAGTTTGTATTGAATCGTGCCTTCGCCGCAGTTGTGCTCTTCGAGCCACCTGGTGATCGTGGCCTTGGCCTCGGGCGTAGGCAGGTCGTTGATGTCGCAGCCGCCGTCGTAACGATCCTCGTCGCGCGGCGAATTGACAGCGGTCCCATGGCCGACAAAGCCGACCCAGTCCTCGCCCTCGGGTGGCTCGACGACCTTAATGACTTCGATCTCGAACTTCTGGGCGAATTCGAGGTCGCGCGTGTCGTGGCCCGGTACCGCCATGATCGAGCCAGTGCCGTAGCTGATCAGGACATAGTCAGCGACCCAGATCGGCACCGGCTTACGCGTCACCGGATTGATCGCATACGCGCCGGTAAAGACGCCGGTCTTGGTCTTGGTGTCGGCGGTGCGCTCGAGATCGGTACGGTGGCGGGCCTGCTCGACGTAGGCGTTGACGGCTTCGCGCTGCTCGGGCGTGGTGATCGCGGGCACCAAGCGATGCTCTGGGGCGAGCACCATGTAGGTCGCGCCGAAGAGCGTATCGGGCCGTGTCGTGAAGACGCGAATGTCCGGGTGCTCGCCGTTGATTTCGTTCTGAAGCCGGAAATCGACGTAGGCGCCTTCGCTGCGTCCGATCCAGTTGCGCTGCATGAGCTTGATGGACTCGGGCCAGTCGAGGTGTTCGAGGTCGGCCAGCAGACGCTCTGCGTATTCGGTGATGCGCAGCATCCACTGCCGCATCGGCCGGCGATACACCGGATGATTACCGCGGTCGCTGCGGCCTTCGTTCGTGACCTCTTCGTTCGACAGCACAGTGCCCAGCGCCGGGCACCAGTTCACCGGCACTTCGTCCAGGTACGCGAGCCGATGATTGTCGCGGTATTCGTCTATCGCTCGTTCGCCGCGGGTGGCGATGTCCGGCGGAATCGGCAGGTCGGCGATGGGACGCGCCGCGCCGACAACCTGGCGGCCGGCCGCATCGGTCCAGCGATGCTCAGGGTCGTACCACGAGTTGAAGATGCGGAGGAAGATCCACTGCGTCCAGTGGTAGTAATCCTCCTCGCACGTCGCGACTTCACGCTGCCAGTCATAGCCGAGGCCGATCATGCGCAGTTGCCGCTTGTACGTCTCGATGTTCTTGGCTGTCGTGATGCGCGGATGCACGCCCGTCTCGACCGCATACTGCTCGGCGGGCAGCCCGAAGGCGTCCCAGCCCATCGGGTGCAGCACATTGTGGCCGCGCATGCGCATAAAGCGGGCGATGATGTCGGAGGCGATGTAGCCCAGCGGGTGCCCGACGTGCAGGCCGGCGCCCGACGGGTACGGGAAGAAGTCGAGCACGTAGAACTTCGGCCGCTCGCTGCCGGACTGTCCGGGATTGGCGGCACGGTACACCGCGCGCTCCTCCCAGGTCTTTTGCCACTTGGGTTCGATGTCGTTGAAGTCGTATGTGTTGTTCATGGCAATATTCGCGCGGGCCAGATTGGTTTCAGAGGTCGTGTAGCGTCAGGCATCTGTGCCTGACGGCCGTTCAAACGCCAGGCACGGAGGCCCGGCGCTACAACTGCGTGGAATGCGCTCGAGTAAGCAAAGTCCCAAGTCTAGCGCAGCATGGACCAGCCAAGATAGCCGACCGCCATACTCCGGGCAACGTGTGCGTAGTGGCATGTCAAGCGGCTGCCGGCCCGCAAGAGTCGGCAGCCGCGCGGATCGGTACGACGGACGCTAGCGGCCCGGCCCCTCGTACTGCTGCCACCCCGTGCGTAGTCGAATGTTCTCGGAGTTGAACCATAGGCCCTGCACGATGCGCAGGTCTTGCATGCGGCCCATGTCGAGGTTTGGACGCTGTTTCTCGAACTCACCGGCGTACAGCGGGTCGAGGCTTGTGACCTCCGTCACTACCCAGGCCTGGCTCCGCGGCAACGCCGTGCAGAGGATTCGCTCGGCCGCACTGAGCGCCGTGGGATCGCCCAGGCCGAAAACCGCCTCCGCCAACACCGGTGCGTAGCCAACGCCACGAACCTGCTGCGAGCTACGCGTGAAACGCGTCGGCGTGGTTGGCTCCAGGATATCGAGGTTGTTCTTGGTGATCGGGTCAGGCTCGGCCGGCTGAGTCGTCGGCGCCTCGGCGGGCGTCTTGGTCAACATCTGCTTCAATTCCGTGGCCGAAGCCACCGCTTCACGCAGACCGACCTCGCGGGCTTTCGCCGCCAGCGCATTAGCCTGTTCGCCAGCCAGCGCAAAGGCCTTCTTCAGCTTCCAGTCTGCTACAACCTTGTCACGGACGGCGTCGAGTGACTCCGGCGGTCCGCTGGGCTTGACCGCCACGACTCGGAAGAAGAGCGACTGCTCGGGCGTGAACGTCCGCGTACGCTGATCGAGACGCCCGCTAACCACTACCGGGCTGGGCTCGTTGATGTTGAGCACCGGCCGGCGATCCTCGGCGGTCGGTTCGAGTAGCCCCTTTACGCGGAACGCGAGTTCGCTCGAGGTGATCCGGCTATC
>JAFGRR010000643.1 GCA_016935035.1 Phycisphaerae bacterium
CTTCGGGTTGCGCAGAAACTCGATGATCTCGGTGACTTCTTCCTTGGCTTCCTCGACACCGGCCACGTCGGCGAAGGTGACGCTGGTATGCTCCTTGGTCATGATGCGGTGTCGGCTGCGGCCAAAGTTGCCGAGCATCCCGGCTCCGCCGCCGCTCTGACGCAACTGTCGCAGCAGGAAGAACCATATCACGCCGAAAACGAGCAGCCATGGCAACATCCCGATCAGCACGCTCATCAGCAGGTTGTTGTCCGGCTCAAAGCTGATTTCGGGTGGCGTCTTGCCCTTGGGCGTGCGTTCCTTAACCCAGGCGAGAAACTCCTGAAAGTTGTCCGTAACGGGGAAGTTGACCTCAAAGGCAAGCTGCTCCGGGTCGCCATCCTTGGGCGCCGTGCGGAACTTGCCGGTCACCACGCGGTCCTTGGCGACGATCGTGTCGACCTCGCCGTTCAGCAGGTGCATCTCGAACTGCGTGATCGTGATCTTGGGCGGGTTCATGCTGCGATTCAGCATCAGCAGCAGCATCAGGGCCACGCCGATGACAACGATCCAACTGAACACGCCGCGCGACATGCGCACGGGTGGCCGCGGGCCTTCGCCGCCGGGGTCACGTTGTCCGTTGGGTTCGTGCTCGTCGTTGGGCATTTAGGCTACTCACTACATCGCGGGGCGCTTTCGGTGATTCATCACCATTCATCGTACATTTCGGCGATGATCCGCTCCGAGAGCTTTTCGATCGCTCGCTGCTGCGCGTACTTCTCAGACTCGCCGGCCGCCGGCAGATAATCCACCGCCTGCAACTCCACCGGCTTGTTTATCAGCAGCCGCCCGTTGCGCAAGTCCTTCCATTGGACGTGCACGGCCAGCGTCAGTTGCTTCTCGCGCGGCTGCCGCGACTCGGGGTCCGGAGCCCAGGCCGCCTGACGCTCCTCCAAAACCTCCCCACTAAGGATAGTATCGGCGTGATCCTTCGGGGCCAGCCGATATGGTGTGTCCATGGCGATCCGCTTCTTGAGCGCCTCGGTAAGCTGGAACTCCAGATCGCGGCGGAATTCCTTCGAACCGAACATATCAACGTAGACCGTCTGAATGCCCTTGCGGTATGGACCACCCGCCGAGTAACCGCAGCCGGTCAGACCGGCGAGCACCCCCAGCGCCAGGAATATCGAGAGTGTTCTCACGATTCGGGCTCCTCATCGGTCGGCGGCGTCTGATATCCGAGTTCGTCCAGGCGGTGGGCCGCCTCACGGGCCGCCGGCGTATCCGGCCAGTCCTTGACGACAAGCTGATAGTAATAGGCGGCGGCCGCCGGGTGTCGCGCCCGTTCGTACCACCGCGCGATCTCCAGATCCTTCGCCGCCCGCGTCTCACGGATGCCCGCCCGACGCTCGTCCACGCTTTCACGCTCGGCGTAGACAGGGAACGCATCGGCCATCTGCCGGTAGCGCTCGTCAGCCTCGATCAGCGGCTGGTCGTCGTAGGGCAAGGCGTGGAAGGAGGCCTCGGCGGCCTCGGCGCTGCGCAGCATCGCCAGGCGCGCATAGCGCCCGTTCGGATACGCCTGGGCGAGCAGCGCATATTCCTGCTGTGCGAAATCCATCTCGCCCTTTTCGAAGAAATAGTCGGCCTTGATTTTCAGCACACGCTCGCCTATCCGCGTACCGGGCACGCGTGCCCACGTACGATCCAAGAGCTCGATGCCGTCGTCCGCTGCCGGCAGATACAGAACCTTCCACACGCGTCTCTTTTCGCCCGACAGAAACGCCACGGCCACGTCTATCGACCGGCGGATGGCACTGTAGAACAGCTCGCCGCCGGCATTGTCCGCGACGATCTCGTATTGCTCGGCGGCGGCCCAGTAGTCCTTCTTTTCGAAGTAGGCCTCGCCCAGCAAAAAGACGCCTTCGTAGTACCGGTCATCATCCACGTTGCCGCCGACCCAGTCTTTCAGCAGGTCGCGGGCCTCGCGTGCTTCGCCGCGGCCGAGCAACTCGCGGGCCTGTTCCAGCGGATCGTCCGACGTGACCGGCTCCTCATCGAGCCACTCGTCGCTGTTCGGGTCCAGCACCTGCCGCTGCCGAAAACGCTCGTCTTGCGCCTGGGCGGCACCGACGAGCAGCACACCGCCCAACCACAGCGCCACGATTGCCGAAATGGTTATCTTGTGCATGCCGGCGATTATAGACCGCTCCCAAGCAGGCCACAATCCAAGGAAACGGCCACGGACAAACCGTTCCCGACACGCGGAATCTCAGACAAAATGCGACATACCGCCGCCGTTCGTCGCATGGGAGGTTGTACGGGATTTCGCGTATAATTCGCGGGGCCGCACGAATACCGTTCGTGGCCCCGGCGCGCGGCATGGCCATCTCTGTCCTGTCAGCGCGCCGCCAGACACGTGAACCGCCCGATTCCGGGGTAACACTCGCACAGGAGCGATGGGACATGAGAGCCAATAACCATAAGCACCTCACGTGGCTAACACTCGCCGTTCTGATCTGCGGCCTATCAGCCGCGCCCGCCAGCGCCGCCAAGACAGTCCTGCGGCTGTGGCTGACCGGGGCGGTCGCCGAGGCCCCCAGCGAAGATGCGGATTTCGCGGTGATCTTCGGCGGTGAAAAGCCACGCACACTGTACCAGTGGGTGGAGAGCATCCACAAAGCCGCCGAGAGCGACGACATTGCCGGCCTGGTGCTGATCATCGACTCGCCGCAGATCGGCCTGGCGCAGACCGAGGAATTGCGGCGCGCGATCAAGGACTTCCGCGCGACCGGCAAGAAAGCGCACGCCTATCTTGATTACGCCGGCAACGCCAGCTACGCCCTGGCGACCGCCGCCGACGACATCACCATCGCCGAACACAGCGAGCTGGCCATCATGGGGCTGGCGGCGGAGATGAGCTACTACAAGAACCTCTTCGACAAGATCGGCGTCAAGGCCGACATGCTGCACTGCGGCGATTACAAGAGCGCCGTCGAGCCATATACCCGCACCGAGCCCAGCGGCCCGGCCGCCGAGCAAATGAACTGGCTGCTCGACGGCATATTCGATCGCCTCGTGAACATTATCGCCGAGGGACGCGGATTGTCGGCGGACGATGTACGGGCGGCGATCGACGCGGCACCGCTGTCGGCGGAAAAGGCCCTCGAACGCAAGCTGGTCGATCGCATCGCCGGCTTCCCCGAATTCCGCGACCTGCTCCACAAGGAGTACGGAGCGGACGTCGTCGTCAAGAAGACCATGGATGACGACGACGGGCTCAAGATCGACTTCGAGAACCCCTTCGCCATCTTCGAGTTCTTCAGCGATGTGATGGACAAGGCCGCCGAGGAAAAAGAGCCCGGTATCGGCCTGATTTACATCGAGGGCGCCATCACGACCGGCAAGAGCCAGAACAGCCTGATGGGCGGCAGCAGCGCCGGCAGCACTACGCTCCGCGCCGCATTCACCAAAGCGCTCGAGGATGACAACATCAAGGCCGTCGTCGTACGCGTCAATTCGCCCGGCGGATCGGCATTGGCCAGTGACATCATGTGGGATGCCGAGACGCGCCTCGGCAAGGAAAAGCCGCTCATCGTCAGCATGAGCAACGTTGCCGGCAGCGGCGGCTACTACGTCGCCATCCCCGGCAGCGTCATCTTCGCAGAGGCCAGCACCATCACTGGCTCGATCGGCGTCCTGGGCGGCAAGCTGGTCTGGAACGAGCTGATGGAAGACAAGCTCGGCATCACAACCACCATGTTCACGCGCGGCAAGCAGGCCGACCTCTTCAGCATGAACCACGAATTCACCGACGAGCAGCGTGTCCTCGTGCAGGAATACATGGACGAGGTCTACGCCCAGTTCAAGGGCCGCGTCATGACCTCGCGCGGCGACCGCATCAAGGGCGAACTCGATAAGCTCGCCGGTGGCCGCGTCTACACGGGCGAGCAGGCCCTGGAAATCGGCCTCATCGACAAGATCGGCGGCCTGACCGACGCCATCAACTTCGCCGCCGCAAAGGCCGGCCTCAAGGACCCCGAGATTTACATCCTGCCGAAGCAGAAGGACTTTGCCGAAGTCCTGATGTCGCTATTCGACGATGAGTCGGAGGACGAGTTCGAGATCGGGCTGCCCCAGGGCATGACGCGTGACCCGCTGGTGCGGGCGATGTTGCCCGTCCTGCGCGAGATGCTGGCCGATCGGGCCGAGAGCGTCCTCTACGGCTGGAGCAACCTCATGATTATTAACGACGAGCATGTCGGCTGTTTCATGCCGTTCAGCGGCAAGCTGCACTGATCGCCGAGAATCCAGTCCGCAAATGCCATGCCCACGCCACGCGCGTGGGCATGTCTTTGCGCCAAGCCCGCTCATGGGCGCGGCTCACATTCGCCGCAGGGCATCAAAAAGCGTAAAGGGTACTTCATTTGCCCACACCGTTACGCTAGGGTGGGTAAGTACGCAGAGGAGCGTAAACACAGGGCACCAGGCCCGCCCAACAATTGCCTGGCCGCTCGCGGCCGTGGGTATACCATCAGAACAGCGAGCCAGTGGGCTCGCGCGCTTATGACAGGGACCGTTCCAGGACGAGGCCGGGGCAGCCGACATCTTGGAGGAGCACACACATGCCACTACTATCAAACGGAAGTAACCGAGTTGCTGGATGGGGCGCCTTCGCAATTGCGACAGTCGCCCTTTTTGTTGCTGCCATGCCGGCTGCCGCTCAGGCGATCGAGTTTCGCGGCGACCTCGCGGCGGCCGCAGCTCAGCCGGATCAGAACCTCCTGAGCGAAATCAGCGCCGCAGCCAGCAGCGCGCACATCGTCATGCAGTTCGAGCAGCCCATCACGCCTGCGGAACGCGAGGAGCTGCGCGGCATGGGCATTGAGCTGCTTGCGCCATTGGGCAGCAACGCGTTCTTCGCCACCGTGCATGGCCAACAGCTTGACCCCTATGTCGTGCAGCGCGGCACCGGGCTCGGAACGGCTTACGCCATTCAGCCCGCGTGGAAGATGCACCCGATGCTGGTCGCCGGCGACATCCCGGCCCATGCGATGGTCGACATCACCGACCCGGAGAACCCGACGGTCGCGGCGTATGTGCTTTTCCACCGGGACGTCGATCTGACGGACGGCTGCCTGGCGGCGGTCACGGAGCACGGCGCACGAATCGTCGATCTGCTCTGGTCGATCAACGGTGCCGTCGTCGAGTTGCCGCTGAATGAGCTTGACGCCCTGGTCGCCGAAGACCGCGTGCAGTGGGTTGAGCCGCCCCTGCCGCCAATGGACGTGACCAACGACAGCAACCGCACGATCACGCAGGCCAACACCGCCCAGGCGGCACCTTACAGTCTCTATGGCGACGGCGTAACCGTGCTGGTATATGACGGCGGCACGGTGCGCTCGACGCACGCCGACTTCGGGGGACGAGTGACCGTCCACGACAGTTCCGGAATGGCCGACCACGCGACACACGTCGCAGGCACCATCGGCGGCGACGGCTCGTCCAGCATGGGCTCGTCCCGCGGGATGGCCCCCGGCGTGACTCTACACTCGTACGGCTTCGAGTACGACGGCTCGGGCACGTTCCTCTACACCAATCCCGGCGACATTGAGAGCGACTACAACCAGGCGATCAACACGTACGGCTGTGACATTTCTAACAACTCGATCGGCAGCAACGTCGAGCCCAACTACTTCTCATGCGCGTACCAAGGTGACTATGGCGCAACCTCACAGCTCATCGACGCCATCGTGCGCGGTAGCCTCGGCGCTCCGTTCCGCATCGTGTGGGCCAACGGCAACGAACGCCAAGGCAGTCGTTGCGACGTCGAGGGCTACGGCGACTACTACAGCATGGCCCCCCCCGCCGGCGCCAAGAACAACATCGCCGTCGGCGCGCTGAACAGCAACGACGATTCGATGACCACCTTCTCAAGCTGGGGGCCCATGGACGACGGCCGCATGAAACCCGATATCTGTGGCCCCGGGTGCCAGAGCAACGGCGACGGCGGCGTTACGTCCTGCTCGTCGTCCGGAGACTCCGCCTACACGACCATGTGCGGCACGTCGATGGCATCGCCTACCGTGTGCGGATTGTTGGCGCTCGTGCTGGAAGACTACCGCGTGCAGTTCGGCGGCTCTGATCCGTTGAACTCGACACTGAAGGTGCTGTTGGCCCACAACGCCGTCGACCTCGGCAACACCGGGCCCGACTACCAGTACGGCTACGGTTCAGTGCGCATCGTCGATACCATCGACTTCATGCGCACCGGGCAGTTCGAAGTTGACGAGGTGGATCAGGGAGCGACGGCCGTTTACGAGGTGGTGGTCGCCGCCGGCACGTCCGAGTTGAAGCTCACGCTGGCGTGGGACGACTACCCCGGCACGCCGAACGTCAACCCGACGCTCGTGAACGACCTTGACCTGCAACTGTTCGCTCCGGGCGGCACGCAGGCCTATCCCTGGACGCTGACTCCGACGAGTCCGTCGTCCGCCGCAGTCCGAACCCAGGCCAACCGCCTGGACAACATTGAACAGGTTCTGGTGAACTCACCAGCCGCCGGCACATGGCGCGTCGAGGTCCTTGGTTACAATGTCCCCGAGGGCCCGCAGTCCTTCTCACTGGCCTCGTCCGAGCCGCTGATCCCGGCGCCGAACGTAAACATCGCGTTGCCGAGTGGCGTGCCCAGCTTGATGACACCGGGCGTCGGTGAGCTCTTGTCCGTCAGCGTGGCCGCCGAGAATGACACGCTGGTGGCTGGCAGCGAGAAGATGCTCGTGCGTTACGATGGCGGCAGCTATATGGAGTTCCCGCTGACAGCGCTGGGCGGAACCAGCTACGAGGTGGCCCTCCCGCCGCCGACCTGTGCCGCCACCCCAGAGTTCTACTTCACCGCTGAAGGCGTGGTCTCCGGCCCAACCTCGAACCCCACCGGCGCCCCGAGCAGCACCTACACGGCGACGGTCGGCACGACCGAGATCCTGTTCGCGGACAACTTCGAAACCGACCTCGGATGGTCGGTCGTCAACAGTACCAGCCCGGCGCTGACCGACGGCCCGTGGACTCGCGGCATACCCGTTGGAGGTGGCGACCGCGGCGATCCGCCGACCGACTACGACGGCTCCGGCCAGTGCTACCTGACCGACAATGTTGACGACAACTCCGATGTTGACGGCGGCTACACCTGGCTCATCTCGCCCACGATCGACCTTTCGTCAGGCGACGCCACGCTGTCATACGCACTGTGGTACTCAAACGACTACGGCGATGATCCAGACAACGACCTGTTCAAGACCTGGGTCTCCCACAACGACGGCACGGACTGGACGCTGGCCGAGACCATCGGTCCGGCGAGCCAGTCATACTGGGCCGTGCACAGCTTTACGGTCAGCGCCGGCGCGACGGTACGGCTGCGCTTCGAGGCTTCCGATCTGAACTCAGGGTCGGTTGTGGAAGCAGGCATCGACGCTGTTGACATCTCGCGGTTCGGATGCGGTGCGGTGCTCGACGACTGCAACGGAAACGCCATCGCCGACAGCGATGACATCTCCAGTGGCCGATCCGCGGACAGCAACGGCAACAACGTGCCCGACGAGTGTGAGGGTCTTCACAGCCTGGGTGATATGAACTGCGACGGCTCGGTCGACGTGTTCGACATCGACGCGTTCGTGCTCGCGATCACCGACGCGGCGGGCTACAACGCCGCCTATCCGGATTGCGACATCAACCTGGCCGATGCCAACCAGGACAGCACCGTCGACGTGTTCGACATCGACGCGTTCGTCTCACTAATCACCGGCGGTTGATCCGGCATTGGGTACCACGGGCAAGTCAAAGACCTGCCCGTGTCCTACCGACAAAGACATGGGCAGACCCGCCGTCGGTGGGTCTGCCCATGGCACCCGACGGGCAAAGTCGGAGAGGACGTCAGGCGCGGCGGTCTGACGCGATACGATTCCTCAGACCGACTAGTCCAGGTCGAAGTAGCCGTTATCGTCCGTATCACCAAACCAACCGACGTGGCTTTTCGCTGGGTTGCCCACGTACAGCCCGCTGCTTCGCGTA
>JAFGRR010000079.1 GCA_016935035.1 Phycisphaerae bacterium
CTCGTCGCAGATCACCGAGGACACGCGGCGCTCCGCGCGGCTTAACCGCATGGTCGACTGGGGCCTGATGCTCGGCATCATCGGCGGGCTCGGAGTGTTGGGCGCGCTGCTGGCGCGCAACATCATCCAGTTTGTCGGAGATTTGCGCGAGACACAGCGAAAGCTGGAGGAAAGCCGAACAATCCTCATGGCGACGCTCGAGTCGTCAAGTGACGGTGTGCTCGTTGTTACCGGTGACCAAGTTGTTTCGCATTGCAATTCGCGCTTCCGCGAAATCTGGTCGGTGCCGCCCGATGTAGTGAGCGGTGGCGACAATAGGCAGTTGATCCGCAACGCGATGTCCAAGCTCGATAATCCCGAGGGATTTGACACGCGCATCAGCGAGATCAACCAGGCGTCCGCGCCATCCGAGGACACTCTGCGACTTAAGGATGGGCGGTTGCTGGAGCGCTACTCATATCCCCTCAATCTCGCCGGTTGCCACAGTGGGCGCGTGTGGCTGTTTCGCGACGTCACCGAGCGCCGCCAAGCCGAGGAGGCAGTTCGTGAGAGCCACCGCATGTTGACCACGCTCGTCGACAACTTGCCCGGCTTCGTCTACCGGTGCAGGAATGACCGCGACTGGACCATGGAGTATCTCAGCGGGCGCTTCCAGGAGACCACCGGATACGCCCCCGAGGACCTGATCAACAATCGGAGACTCTCCTTCAACGACCTCATCATCGAGGAGCAGCGCGAGCGGCTGTGGGAATTCTGGCAGCAGCAGTTGAGCAAGCGTGAGCCGGTGCAGGTCGAATACACGATTAACGCCGGCGACGGCACAACCAGGTGGCTGTGGGAACAGGGCCGCGGCGTGTTCGGCGACGACGGTGAGCTGCTGGCCCTCGAGGGTTTTATTTGCGACATCACCGACCGTAAGCAAGCCGAGATCGAACGCGAGAAGCTCGAGACGCAATTGCGGCACTCGCAGAAGATGGAGGCGGTCGGGCAACTCGCGGGCGGCGTGGCGCACGATTTCAACAACATCCTCACCGCCATCTTCGGCAACGTCGAACTCGCGATCGCCGAACTCGAATCACACTATCCGGCCGCCAGCGGTATTCTCGATGGCATGCACCAGATTGAGCGCAGCGCCAAGCGTGCCTCGACCCTCGCGCGGCAACTCCTGGCATTCAGCCGCCGACAGGTCGTGCGTCCCGAGGTACTGGACCTCAACGCCACGCTCAGCGACCTGGAGAAGATGCTCAACCGGCTGATCACGGAGGACATACACCTCGAACTCATTCTCGACGCCGATCCGGCGACCGTTCGCACCGACCCCGGGCAGTTGGAGCAGGTTGTCATGAACCTGGTCGTCAATGCCAGGGATGCGATGCCCAGCGGCGGGACGCTGGCCATCGAGACGAGCAACGTGTACCTCGATGAGTCGTACGCCGCAACACGCCTCGACGCACAGGTAGGCGAGCACGTGCTGCTGAGCGTTAGCGACACCGGCGCCGGTATGGACGCCACCACACTCGAGCGCGTATTCGAGCCGTTCTTTACAACCAAGCCGATGGGCCAGGGCACGGGTCTGGGTTTGTCGACCGCCTACGGCATCGTGAAGCAGGCCAGGGGGCACATTGCTGCGTACAGCGAGGCCGGCCGCGGCACGACGTTTCGTGTCTATCTGCCGCTCGAACATGGTCAGGCGCCGGCACCTTCCGTTGCACGCGTGCGGCAAACCGCGCCGGTGGGAACCGAGACCATCATAATCTGTGAAGATGATGTCGCGGTGCGGAAGTTGACGGTGCACGTGCTGGAAGATGCAGGCTATAAGGTGCTGGAGTCCGGTAAGGCCGAGGAGGCACTTCGGATCGCGACGGACTATGACGGACCGATACACATGCTGTTGACCGATGTCATCATGCCGGACATGAATGGCCGCAAGCTCGCCGACACGCTGTGCGCGATTCGCCCCGAAGCGCGGACCCTGTTTGTGTCCGGATATACCGCGAACGTGATAGTCCATCACGGCGTCCTGGATTCGGGTGTGGATTTCATGGAGAAGCCGTACAGCCGCCAGCAGCTTCTGCAACGCGTGCGTGAGATCCTGGACCGACGGTAGCCGTGACATTGACGCCGGCCTATGGGATTCGCCGCGAAGTGCTTAGAATGGTTGTCAGAGCCCGTGTCTTGGTCGGGATGTGACGCCGCCGGCGGCAGACCGAACGGGTGGCTACCGCGGATGGTGGGCGATGCCGCAGTGCTTCTTCGTATCTGATCTGCATGGTCACGCCGAGCGGTATCGAAAGCTGTTTCATCTGATCGGCGACGAGAAACCAGCCGCCGTGTTCATGGGCGGCGACCTGCTGCCTTTGGGGCTTTCCGCGCTCGAATCGCTCGACTTCGATCACGAGGATTTCGTGACGGGTTTCCTCGCGCGCCAGTTGCTGCGGCTCCGCGAGCAGCTCGGCTCTTCCTATCCGCGCGTGTTTGTCATCCCCGGCAATGACGACAGCCGCTCGGAAGAGGCGCCGATCATCGCGGCGGCGACCACCGGTGTCTGGGAGTACATCCACGATCGCCGAGTTTCATTCATGGGCCACGACGTCTACGGCTATGCCTGTGTGCCGCCGACTCCGTTCCTGCTCAAGGATTGGGAGCGTTACGACGTTTCGCGCTACGTGGACCCGGGGAGTGTGTCACCGGAGGACGGGCATCGCTCAATTCCGGTGCCGGAACATCAGATTCGCCACGGGACCATTCAGGGTGACCTGGATAGTCTGGCCGGCGATCGCGACGTCGGCGGGGCGATCTTCCTTTTCCACGCGCCGCCGTACCAGACGTGCCTGGATCGGGCGGCCCTCGATGGCCGTACGGTCGATCATGTGCCGTTGGACGTACACGTTGGGAGCATTGCGATCCAGCGGTTCATCGTCGCGCGCCAGCCGCTCATCACACTGCATGGACACATTCACGAGTCGACGCGGCTGACCGGCTCGTGGCATGAGTGCCTGGGTCGGACGCACTGTTACTCCGCCGCCCACGATGGTCCGGAACTGGCGCTGGTGCGTTTTGATCCGGTAGATCCGTCGAGCGCGACGCGCATGCTCATTTAGCCAGCGTGCCGCCAGGCCCGAGGGGCAACTCGCGGGCCGCGTCGGTCACGGCGCCGATCTTGACTGCGTAGCTGGTCCGCTTGGCGATGTCCTCGTCAGTGATCATGTGCACGTCGAGCAGGCCGTCGGTGCGATACCCGGTCCGCAGGTAATTGGCCTCGCTGAGCGAGATGCTCCAGCCCTCAAACCAGCGTTCCAGATCACGCGTCTGAGACTCATCGCCAGTTACGTGCACGAGCAGATCAATGTCACTGGCGGGGCCGGCGGTGGCGTTCTTCGTGCTGCCGATCAGGTACATCGCCTTCACGCCGAAACGTTCGGTGTCGATATGAGCGGCGATGCTCTCGGCCATGCGCGTCCGCCAGCGCCAGTCCTGGTTTTCGGACGTACTGGTCGTCGGACCGACGAACGTGCAGTAATCCACCGGTGCCGACGCCTGGCTCAGAACCGCGATGGCCTCATCGAGGTCGGCATTCATAAGCACGTAGAGCATCTGACCGTCGGCGGCCTGGGGTATGTCGATGACGCGAATGGCATCACCCAGCGATGCGAATTCCGGCACGAGTTCCGCCAGCAGGTTCGGTGAACGAGTCAAAAACGGCTCATTGAAGATGACCTCATCCTCGTCCGGGTACAGCGGCAAATACCGGATCTCCGCCTCGACCAGGTCCTGGAAGAAGTGGGTGCCGAACGACACATCCGGCGTGTAGTCGCCGGTCTTACGCGCGATCTCGATCAGCATCGCCGTGTTGCTGATATCCGAGTAGGTCACGGGCACGCCAAGCCGGATGTCGCCGCGGCTGCCCCAGCGCCCGGGGCCCATCAGGATGAACTGACGCTTGGGCAGCAGCTTGTTCAGCTTGCCGACGGCGCGTCCGACGGCGGTCATCTCCTCGCGGCTACCCATGGCCATGTACTGCTCGGGCGCCACGTAGACGATGTGCGTGATGCCCGGCACCGTGCCGTTCGACACGTACCGATTAGCCGAAAAGACCACGCGCGATTGCGGGATGTCACGCGGGATCGGTGCCGGCTGGGCATGCTTGGTCGGTGCCTGTGCCCGGCACTGCAGCAAGTACAGGTCCTTGCCGTCCGACGCGAACTCGATATCCGCCGGATGACGTAACTCACGCTGAAGCAGATTCAGCAAGGCGTAGATCTGCTTTACGAACGGCGTGTGGCCTAGAAGCCCGTCAAACGTCACGACGAGGTCATCGTTTTCGAAGTCGATGTTGCCGCGCAGCGGGCGCCGCAGGTGGCCATCCTTGTACACGGACACGAGTTGCTCGACGGCCGGCATGTCGTCGCCGACCTTTCCTACAAATTCGATGACATCCACCGTCTTGAACTGGTTCGTGCGCAGGTCGATGACGTCCATGTAGCGCGGCGAGTAACGCATCGTCTCCTCGGGCGTGGCGTTGACGCGCAAGCCCGGCTGCCCCGGTGCCACCAGCATCGGAAAATCATCGCCCAGACGGTCGACGGCGCGGGTCCCCAGTCCGGGAACCAGCCGCACCAGTCCATCCTCCTGCTTGATGCGCGGCGACCAGCGGAACTCGTTGTCGCTGAAGGCCACGCCCGCGAACGCCGGCAGAAAGTAGTCGCCGATTTGCGTGCCGACGACTTCCTGGATGAGTACACCCATGCCCTCCTGAAAGTCGAGCAGGTTGCGTTCGGAGCGATATTGAATCGGGTCGGGCGCGAATGTCGACGCGTAAACTTCGGCGATGGCGTCCATGAGCGCGTCAAGGCGTTCCTGCTTGGTCCCGCGGTTTGCCAGGAACAAGCTCTTGTACTTGCCCGAGAAGGCCGCCCCGAAGCGGTCTTCCAGCAGGCTCGAGCTGCGCACGATCAGCGGCTTATCGCCCAGGTCATCAAGCGCCAGTGACAACCCCTTGATAATCGAGGCCGAGAACTGCGAGTTCTTGAAGACCTGGACGATGTCGGGGTATTCCTGCCGAACCTCATCGGTCTCCTTGTACTTCTGCGAGAACACGTCCTCAAGATGGTTGCAGTACACGAAGTCGTGCATGCCGTCGGACGCCAGGTACCACGTCTTGGGCGTCTTGATGCTGGCGAGCAGCTCGTTGTCGCCGCAGTTAGCGCGCACGATCTGGTATGCCAGGAACAGCCCGGCCCCCTTGCCGCCGGTCTTTCCGTGCCCGTGCGGCGGATAGATCATCCGCTGAATGAGCTGGTGAAAGTCCCTGATTTCGACGTAGTTCTTGGCTATGTTGATGTACTCGAGCTGGTCCGAGAGGAATCGCCGAATCAGCGATACGAGCAACCCTTTCCGTGTCGACGGCGACAACTCCACCTCGCCGTGCCCGGAATGCTGATAGCGTTGGATCGCGTCGCTGACCTCCGAGATGGAGGTGTGGTAGTTCTCCAGCGCGTTCACGAGGAAACTGGCGCGATCCTGTTTGATCCAGTTGTGCACGCACGAGATGATCTCGTCGTCACTGAGATGCCGCGCGGCCAGATCAAAAACGCTGTCCGCGAGCGCCATCGCCGAGGGCTGTCGGCCGCGACCGCGCGGCGCGTTCGACTCGAAGTACACCTCCGGCTCTTCGGTTTGGCCGCGTGGGCGGAAACTCTGCAACAGCTCATCCGCCTGCGGCACGCCGCTCCAGCACAAGTGGTTGACCATTTTGCGTGCCACGCGCATCAGCAGGCTCTGATCCGTGCGCCGCAATAGATCCAGAATCGCCAGCCACTCCCGTCCGCGCGGGCGCGGACCCGCCGCGGAGTCGCGCAGCACCTTCATGGCATCCTGCAATTGACGGTGAGTGATGCAACTGCTGATGCGCTCGGCGATCGTCTCGAGCAGCTTGCGCTCCTCCTTCAGAAACGGACCTTCGTCGGCCTGCGGCATCTGCTGCACGTAGGCAACCTGCAACGTGCCGACCTGTGCGCCGTATACACGAACGGGCGCCCCCAGCATCCACTCTGTCTCGCGAAAGTCGC
>JAFGRR010000644.1 GCA_016935035.1 Phycisphaerae bacterium
CATTGTGCTACCGTTGCTGACGAACCCGTTCGCGTCACTATCGGCGAACCCGCCGAATGCCCTCGGGTTGATCTTTTTCGCACTACTGCTTGGCATCGCGTGCACCGTCGTTGGTGAGCCGGCGGCGCCGGTTGTCGCATTCTTCAGCGGTCTGAACACGGTCATCCTGAAGATGACGCACTGGCTGATGTCGATGGCGCCGGTTGCCATCGGATGCATCGTGGCTTGGCTGGTGGCGCATGAGGGGCTCGATGTCTTCAAATCGCTTGCCTGGTACTGCGGCACGGTCATCGGCGGCATCGCCGTGCACGTGTGTTTCCTGCTGGCGGTGGCGTGGTTCGTGGCGAAGCGCTCGCCGCTGGAAATCTGGCGCGGCATTCGCGAGGCGTGGCTGATTGCGTTCAGCACGCGATCCAGCGCGGCGACATTGCCAATCACGATCGCCTGCACGACCGAGCAGCTCGGCGTCTCACCCAAGGTGGCGAGATTCTCGCTGCCGCTCGGTGCCACGATGAACATGGACGGCACGGCTCTGTACGAAGGCGTCGCCGTCATTTTCCTGATCCAGATCTACGGTGGCCTGGCGGATGTGCCCATTCCGGCCATGACGCCAATGATTACGTTCCTGATCTTCATCACGGCGGTACTGGCATCGGTGGGGGCGGCGGCGGTTCCGGATGCCGGTCTGGTGACCATGGTGCTAGTGGCCAGCGCGGTCGGTTTGCCCGTTTACTATCTGCCGCTGATATTCGCGGTTGACGCTTTCCTTGACATGTTCCGCACGTCGACGAACGTACTGGGCGACGTGATAGGATCGGCGGTGGTACATCATCTCGAACGCGATCGACTGGAAGCACCGACGGCAAATACGTAACAGCGCACGCGGCGCGAGTCGTTGTCTTTTCCTTCATCCCTACGTCCCTCAGTCTATTTGTCCCTTCTTCCAATACGCCCGCTCGCTGCCGCGCGGGCTCTGACAGAACCGCCAGTGACTGTGCGACCTCGGATTGCCCCGACAACTTGCTGTGTGCTTGACGCGGCTCTATCCTGCGCGGAATGGACGAGGGCCGGTACCGGCCAGGTAGCATAGGAGAAAACGATGAACGCGCGACGACGCCTCGTGTCACGCCGCCTGTATGCACACGTTGCTCTTACTGTATCCGTTTGGTTGCTGGTTGCCGGCACATTGGCCGGCTGTGATGGCAAGAAGGCACCGCCGGCCGAGTCGGAATCGACGACCGCCGCGGTCGAAACTGCCGCCGTCGAGCCCGCGGCTCCCGCGGTGAAGATGACGCTGAAGCCCCAGGCGCCGGCCGAAGCCCGTCCGAAGCCGAGCGCGGCCATCGCCACCAAGCCATTCATCGAGCGGCTGGAGCCGACCGATCTGCGCGTCGTGGATTTCAACGTTGACAGCGTGTACTCCGACCTGCCGTACCTGGTTGGCCCGAAGTTCTATCGCGTCATCAAGGCGCTCGACCCGGACATCCTGACGTTGCAGGAGACCGCCGGCGCGCACGATGCCGACTATCTCACCGAGCTGCTGGATGCCATTATCCCGCTGCCCGATGGCGCGCACTGGCATGTGTACCGTGGCAGTGCGGCGCACATGGCCAACGTGGTCGCCAGTCGCTATCCGCTGTCGATGACCGGTGACGCGACCGACCCGCCGGCCTATCCTCCGAAGCAAGGCGGACGCAACGCGCGAGTCGCATTCGCACTGGTCGATTTGCCGGACGATCGCTTCCCGGTGGACCTGTATGTTTCGACACACCACTTCAAGAGCGGCGGCGGAACCGAGAATGACCCGCTGCGGCAACAGGAAGCCGACGCGCTGGTAGCGTGGTGGAGTGACGCGCGAACACCGGGCGGCAAGGTTGATGTGCCGGCGAACACGGCGTTTATCGTGACGGGTGATCTCAACACCGTCGGCGGGCCGCAGGTTCTGGAGACCGTGATCACCGGGGACATCCAGGACGAGCAGCGCTTCGGCGCCGACAGCGCGCCTGACTGGGACAACACGCCCATTACCGACGCCAAGCCGCTGCACAATGCCATCGGCCCCGACGTGTATACGTGGCGCAATGACAGCAGCGAGTACGCGCCCGGCCGGCTCGATTACATCATCTACACCGACAGCAATATCGAGGTCGCCCACAAGTTCGTACTGAACACGACCACAATGTCGCCGGAGTTGCTGCAAGCGGCCGGCCTCGAGAAGTTCGATGTGGCGGAGGATGACGAGGGTGTCTGGTTTGACCATCTGCCGGTGGTGGTTGATTTCCGCTTTGTCGGTGCGTCGGAGTAGAGCGGGCTCAGTCGTCGTGTGGCATCGGGCCTTCGCGCCTGGCGCCGTCTGACACTGACTGATGTACCTCTGTAGCGGCCGACGTCTCGTCGGCCGTCTTCCAGTGCCATCAACCCCGTCAGGACCCGAGGCTCGACGCTACGCCTACGTCGAACTTGCGCTAGCAGTCGGGATTTGATGTGGTACCTGTTCGATGGTCCAATCGAGGGTTACATGGTCAAGCGCATCAGCATTCGCACAAGCGGGCTCGGGCTGCACGAGATTACCGGCGACGTGCAGTCCGTGGTGCGTGAGGCGGGGGGTCGCGAAGGGCTGTGCACCATTCTGATTCAGCACACTTCGGCCAGCCTGACAGTGCAGGAAAACGCCGACCCCAGCGCGCGGCGCGATCTCGAGCGCTGGCTCGATCGTCTGGTGCCGGAGGATGATCCGGACTTCACGCACACGCTCGAAGGTGCCGACGACATGCCGGCCCACATCAAGGCCGCTCTAACCGCGACCACGCTTTCAATCCCGGTGGCCGATGGACGTCTGGCCCTTGGGACGTGGCAGGGCATCTATGTCTGGGAACACCGCCGGCGCGGCGGAACGCGCAACTGCGTGATTCACGTGGGGAATTGACGACGGGGAGTGCTTCGGCCTGCATCACAGCCGGTGGCTTGGGGCAACGACAAAGAGCCGGATGCCCCGTCGCCGCGACCTATGAGGGTCGCAACGAACGGGGCATACCTGGCCCTCTCCTGTGCTCCCGCGTCAGCGGCGAATCCGGAGCTAGCGCGACCATGCCCGGCTGAGCAGTGCGGCACACAGGAACATGAGACTAGTGGATGGTTCTGGGACAACCGGGTCATCTCCCGG
>JAFGRR010000080.1 GCA_016935035.1 Phycisphaerae bacterium
CCTTGATGTTGGTGCCGCCGAGGTCGATGCCGATGGTGCATTTGCGTGCCATACCGCCCAATCTCCGGCGATGTGCCGGGCGTTTGCCGGCCGAATCATGGTCGCGGTGCATTGTACGGCGTTTGTGCGACTACGCCTCCCCGCGAAGGTGAGGTTTCCCGCCCACGACGCAGCCCGCGATCGGCAGTGAGAGCAGGTCGGCCGGCTTGGCGCGCAGCGGATCTTCGTCCCACACGGTAAGGTCCGCCGGCGCACCGACTGCCAGCGTGCCGTGCGGCAGGGGCAGGCCGAGTCCTTCGGCGGCACCACGCGTGAAGCCGCGCAACGCCTCCTCGGTTGTGAGACGCTGTATCGGAAACCAGCCGCCATCGGGTTGCAGGTCAGTATCGGTGCGCATGGTCGCGCCGAACAGACTGCGCCGCGGGTCGATTGATTCGATCGGTACGTCGGAGCCAAGGCACAGCGGCACGCCGGCTTCGAGCAGGTCACGAAACGCGTACGTGCGGCGGCGGGCCTTGGGCCAGTGTCGGTCGGCGGTGCTTATGTCGCCGATGATGTGGCAGGGTTGTACCGACGCGACGATGCGATGCTTGGCCATGCGGCGTACATCAGCGGCGCGAATGCACTGCACGTGTTCGATGCGGTGGGGCAGCGGCATGTGCTCGACCCGGCGGGCGGCGGCGATGGCACTGATGGCGTCGTGCACCGCGTGATCGCCTATGGCGTGAATCCACACGGCCCAACCATGCTGAGCAGCTTTGACGACCGTGTGCTCCAACTCATCGCCGGCTAGCAAGGCGACGCCGTGGAATCCAGCTTGGTCCGGATAAGTGTCATACATGTAAGCAGTCTGTGACCCGAGCGCGCCGTCGACGAAGATCTTGACCGCGCCGAGGCGCAGCCAGTCATCCCCGAGGCCGCTGCGCAGGCCCATGCTGATCGCGGCGTCCAACTCGCCCAGTGGGATGGCGTGGGTGACGCGGAGGCCGAGTGTGCCGTTCTGACGCTGGCGTTGAAAGTGCGTGAGCGACGGCGCATCGTCCATACAGCAGACGCCTGTGATGCCGAGGCTCCAGGCCGTCCGATATGCCGCCTGAAGCGCGCGGTCGATTGTGCGTGCGGCGCGGGTCTCGGTGCATAGCCCGAAGTCGCGCAATGGGCTTGGCAGGTTGTCGACGGCGGACTCCTGGACGATCCCGGTGGGGCGACCGCGGTGATCGCGCAAATACCGGCCGCCCGGCGGGTCCGGCGTTCGCGCAGTGATATTCAGCAGGCGCAGAGCGGCGGTGTTGAGCCAGGCGGTGTGGCCATCGCGAGCCCGGACCATCGCCGGGGCGTTCGGGATTGCGCGATCCAACTCACGGGCGGTGGGAAAGTCGCGCTGCCACCGATTCTGATCAAAGCCGCGGCCCAGCACCCAGTCTCCCACGCGGCGTTGCATTTGCTCGGAATGAAGGTGGACAAGAGTCGTGTCCAGCGTCGGCAGTCCGGTAACGTCGATCACTAATTGCGTGCCGAGCGCCCAGTAGTAGAGGTGAGTATGTGAGTCGACGAGGCCGGGCGTCACGACCGTGTGTGGCAGGTTCAGTACACGCGTCGAAGCGCCGCGGGCGCGGAGCAGTGTACGTGCCGGGCCAAGTGCCACGACCCTGCCCTCGGCAATCGCGAGTGCCTCGGCGCCGCGCGGCCGCGTGGCGAAGGTATGGCAGTGGCGCGCAATGACGATCAGATCGGGGGTCGGCATACGAGGCCGTTCGCGGGCATCATTCACGGACACCAGTCTCCATCTCAAGGCAAGTGATAATCACGTGGTATGGCGGTTGAATGATACCCCGGTGAAACTACGGGGCCGATCGTGGGGGAGCGTAATCAGCGCAAAAAAAGAATGGGACAGGCTTGTGGCGACCAGGGTGTTCGGGCCGAAGGGAGGGGGTGGCCGCCACGTTGTTGCCTGCCCCATTCACTGTCACTATATCGTACGAGCACGTGTCGTGCCAGTTCACTTTTTGTAGTTTTTCTGTACTGACGCAACATGTCGCTGTTTTAAACGCGCGGCACGTGGGGAAGTCGCGCAGGCGTTTGTGGATTTCCGCACACGCCGTGTCTCTGGCCCATGCCGCCGTGCGCGGATTCTTGGCCCGAGAACTTGATTCCAGGGCCGATCCTTCATAGGCTGATTGCGCACGGAATGTTCCGGACCGCCGCCGATGTAGCTCAATGGCAGAGCACGGCTTTCGTAAAGCCGGGGTTGTGGGTTCGACTCCCACCATCGGCTTTGTTTTTTTCTTAGCGCAACTCACGCCGGCCGTCCACGCCCGGACGGTGTTTTCCCCTATGTGCATTCCAGTTAGTGCAACACCGCGTGGTTTTGCGGTGCCGTGACCGCCGCACCGCGTCGCCGAGCGGGCCGGCCATCGCCACGCCCACGCGCCACGTGTCAGGCCGCCGGTGCGTCGCCTGCTCGGTTAGGTACGGCCAGCGCGCCGCGCCTCTTGGATGCGTCGCCGAGAACGGCGCGCCGTGCCGGTGACTCGGTGCAGCATGCCACCGCGCGTGCGCGGCGCGCTGTGCTCGTGCGTGCAGGATGAACGCGCGCGACACGGCATGCGACGTCGCGCGAGCGCGACGAAAGAAGATGTGCACAGTCGCGCGTTGATGCAACACATCACGGTGCGGCCGCGTGCCGCGTCGCGCGTGCATGTTTGTGGATGAGCATTAGCGCGGCGACATTACACGTTTGCGCGAGCGTGATTCACGTGCGATTGATCGCTGTTGTGGCGACGTGTGCGTATCACGCGCATCGATTTCGCCGCGCGATGGTCCATGATCCGGTCGCAACTTTTTTCAAAAAAAGCATGCAACGCTGCTGTAAACTCAGTGCGTGATTGATATACAATATGCGATGAAGTCAGACGGGCCACATCGGGCTCGACGCCTGACGACAACCACGCGACCGCAGTGGCGGATCGCACGACGCGATGGAAGGACCTGGAAGCGCGCCACGGCTGGGCCTTCCATCTTTTTATGCGCGTGTCGCGCGGCATCGCGTCTGACGCGCAAACAAACCGGCATCCCGCGCGAGTTGACGAAGCTCGGCGGGATGCCGTTTTGTGCTTGATTTCAGGGAGTTTTCGCAGCGGCGGTCAGATCATCTCCAGCACCTTGTCCACGAGCTTGCGGATGCCTTCGAAGACTTCGGCGGGCCCCTTGCCCAGCATGTACGCCGGCGTGGTCACGACATGATGGGCCGCGTCGGCGACGATGTCGGTGACGGCGCACTTGCGATGCACGCAGCCCATGTGCTCGATGGCACGCGCCGTGGCCGGATCATCGCCGATCGTCACGGTCGCGCTGACATTGCTATGTTCGGCGACGCGCGCCAACAATGCCGGCGCGATGCAGATCGCGCCGACCGGCTTGCGGGCCTCGAGCATGTCCGCGATCAAACGCTTGGTGGACAGCTGCACGGTGCACTCCGGACCGGCGTCCGCGAAGTTGCAGAGGTTCTTGGCGGCGCCGAAACCGCCTGGAATCACGAGGGCGTCGAGCTCGGCCGCCGTCACGTCGGCCACGTCGCGAATCTCGCCGCGTGCGATGCGTGCCGCCTCGGTCAGCACGTTGCGTTTCTCGGCGGCGGGTTGCTGCGTGCGGTGGTCGACGACCGCCGCCTGTTCGATGTTCGGCGCGCAGCAGACAGCCTCGGCGCCGCGCTGGTTGAGTGCCAGCAGCGTCAGCACCGACTCGTGAATCTCCGCGCCGTCAAAGACGCCGCAACCCGAAAGGAGCACTCCGACTTTCGGCATGGTCTTTCTCTCCACTAATGGCGGGCGGTGTCAGGCATGAGAGCCTGACGCCGCGTTGCGTCCGGAAGACGACCGACGAGGCGTTGGCCGCTACATGGGCCGGTGCGGATTCTACCACTCGCGATATTCTTCGGGGATCTCATCCTCGCGATCGAGACGCTTGTACGTACCGCGCAGGTCCTCGCCGAACCGCCACGTGTCCACCCATTCCGCGTGGCCGTCGAGATACACGACAGCCGTTCCTTCGTCGCCAAGGGGCCGCTCATAGGCGAGGATGTTGCGCGCGTCGTCATTGGCGGTCTGGCCCGCGATGTATACGTATGCGTCAACTCCGGGACCGTGCCTCGGCGATTCGAGCATCTTTCGCGTGGCGAGGTTGGCGTCGATCAGCACCTCCAGATTGGGTGGGAATTTCTCTTCGTGGTCGTTGGAGTAGATATAGCAGCATTGTCCGATGCCGCGCAGATTCGCCTGTGAGACAGCACGCTTAGCGAGCTCGCGGGCCCGTGCCAGCGACGGCAGCAGGATGGACGTCAGCATCGCTGTCGTAGCCAGACCGCTGTTGGCCGACATGGCCGGCATCAGGGCACCGTGGCTCGTGAAGAGCAGGCCATCCTCGTCAGCGCTCCAGCCGGCCACGCCCTGGTGAAGATCGGTCAGCATCTCCGGCAGCGTCGGCAGACTACCCGCGTTGAAGTCCTTGGTGGGAGCCATCGAGGCCATCGCGGTCTGGATCAGCAGGTTCAGACCGTACATCGAGCGCATCGCGAAGTGGTTGTCGGTGTAGTAGAAGCTCTGCGCGTTCTTCGACATCTTGGGCCAGACGGCCTTGACGTCCGGCTGTTCGAGGATGGACGGGCCGGCCGTCTTGGCGAACGAGCGATCCAGCACGATCTTCACCGTCTGCGGCGATAGCCCGCACACGACGCGATCCTTGACGAAGCACGCCGCTGGCGCCAGCGGTATCGGCAGCCCGTTCACCGTCACGCAGTGAATGGTGTGACCGTTGTGCTTGACGTCCATGATGCTCAGCTCGGCGTTGGCCTCGGCGAGCGCTGGTGAGCCCAATTCGACCAGACGTGAGAAGATATTCTGCAGCGCATCGGCCTTCCGGACATCGACGATCGCCGCCATACCGGTGATCAGGAAGCCGCCGTGGTCGGGGGCGTCATACAGAATCCACGTATCGCCAAGCGCCGGCAGCAGGTCGTCGGTGATCGAAAAGCCGACGATCGATTGGACCATGCCCAGCCCGCCGGTGACCGCCATGGCGGCATCGGGCTCCAACTCGTCGAGCACGCGGAATGTCTCGCCGCACATCATGTTCCAGTCAAGGTTGAAAGCCGCGGCCCAGAAGGCGTCCTGCGGGATGAGCATCAGGTCCTGCTGCTTCAGCGGCTCGTGATCCCAGAACTTGAGCAGGCCGGTGCGCTGGCCGTCGATCTTGATGAACAGCTTGGCCGCGATGCCGAGTTCGCCGTCGCCGATCTCACCGTAAAGCGCCTCGGTGGCGCTGACGCCGCATTCACGAAGCACGCCATCTACCATCGGCGGCAGTTCACCCTCAATTGCCTCAAAGACGGTGCGGAAGTCCGCGACCAGCGAGCGCACGTCAGCGTACAGGCACATCAACGGCTTCGGCGCAATGCCGGCTTTCTTGCGGCAGGCCTTGAAGCGTTCGCTCGCTGCGAGCTTCTCGCCCGTGCCGCCAAGCATGGCCAGCAGTTCCGCCTGGGGCTCCTCGGCGCCGATTACCAGGAAGAACTTGTCGTCGCGCGTGGCCCAGAGGAAGTAGACCTGTTCGTCGAGCACGGCCCGCTGCACCGTCTGCGATTCGACGCTGATGCGCTCGATCTCGAACTCGCCGGTCGATTCGAGCAACTCGCGGAAGCTGCTCGCGAAGTTCGTAGTGCCGCCGCC
>JAFGRR010000645.1 GCA_016935035.1 Phycisphaerae bacterium
CCGATCTCCGAGTGATGGGCCCGGTTGGCGGCGTAGAAGAGCACTTCGCGGCCGGCGTCGTCAAAGACCGGCGTTATCACGGTAACGTCCGGCAGGTGACTGCCGCCGTGATATGGGTCGTTCGTGACGTACACCTCGCCCGGGGCGATGCCCGACGCGCCGCGTGAACTAATGAGATACTCGACACAGTGCCCCATCGCGCCGATGTGGACGGGGATGTGGGCAGCATGCGCGACCAGGCCGCCGGCGGCGTCATAGATCGCGCACGAGAAATCCAGCCGCTCCTTGA
This sequence comes from Phycisphaerae bacterium, assembly GCA_016935035.1. GTDB lineage: Bacteria > Planctomycetota > Phycisphaerae > UBA1845 > Fen-1342 > JAFGRR01. The sequence continues at coordinate 290 of JAFGRR010000645.1, forward strand.
TGTTGGTCGACAGCGCCGTGCGCTGAAGCGTCGCCCCCATCTGCTCAGCGATGGCGGCGAACTGGTTGTTGTAGAGTTCGAGCGTGATCGGATCGCACTCGCGACACCAATCCGAGCCGCGACTGTGAGGGAGCGGTTGCGGCGCGAAGTGATCGTCTTCTGCGTCAACCGCTTCCTTATGGGCGCGGCTCGGATCGAATTGCGTCGGCGATGAGGCCGCACAACTCAGGATGATATCGCCACGTTCCGAAAGCTCGGCGGACCAGCCGAGCTCCACGACGATCGTGCTGGTGGCTTCGAGGATGATGGCCGGGCCGTCATAACGCTCGGCGACGCGCAGCCCGTCGCGGCGATATACAGGCGTCGCGATCGGCCCGCCGTTGAACCAGACCTCGTCGTACCGTAGCGGCTCGCCGGTCGCGTCACGCGCGAGGCCCGCCGCCACATCCGGCTTTGGCGTATGGCCGGTGACTTCGAGCCGGGTCGCGTAGATCTCGATCTCGCGTTCGGGATGAGTGAAGCCATAAAGCTGCTGATGCTGCTGCTCGAACGCAGCGCGCCAGTCGCCGCCATCCGGGTCGGCGATCGTTATGGTCGCGTCCTGCCCGGCGTAGCGCAGATCAAGCAATCGCCGACCGGGCGCGATGCAGTCGGGCGAAATGCCCTCGGCCCGCACCTCGGCACGCAGGCCGTCGTCCAGTTCCGCGAAGACCGGCTTTAGCACCGCGAGCGTCTCCTCGCTCAGCGGCCGGCCAACGTCGCGCGCGGCGAAGCGCATGACGTCCGCCATCCCGATGCCATAGGCGCTGAGCACGCCGGCGTACGGATGCGCCAGAATGCGGCGGATGCCCAGCTCACGTGCGATCGCGCAGGCATGTTGTCCGCCGGCGCCGCCGAAGCTCACCAGCACGTCGTCGCGCGGATCGTAGCCACGCTGCACCGAGATCTTCTTGATCGCGGCGGCCATGTGAGTGTTGGCGATGGCGACATAACCGGCGGCTAGTTCATGCCGGTCGTAACGCCGGCCCGTCGCTTCGGCGATGCGCTGGATCTGCTCGTCCAGCCGTCGTTCGACAGCGTCGCGATCCAGCGGAAACGGGAACAGATCAGCCGGCACGCGTCCGAGATACAGGTTGACGTCGGTGACACACAACGGTCCGTCGGCACCGTAACAAGCCGGCCCCGGATTGGCGCCGGCGCTGCGCGGCCCAACTGTAGGCTTGATGCCGTCGAAGTCGCAGATCGATCCGCCGCCCGCCGCCACCGTCTCGATCGCCAGCATCGGCGCGACCACACGCACCGCACCGCCCGACTCACTATCCTCAAGCTCCATCTCGTGCCGGCGTTCGAACTCGCCGGCGTAGCGGCTGACATCGGTGCTGGTGCCACCCATGTCGAAGCCGATCGCTTGCTCAAAGCCGGCGGCCCGGGCCACGTGCGCCGCCCCGACCACGCCCGCCGCCGGTCCGGACAGAATGCTGTCCTTTGCCACGAACGCCCCGGCGTCAACCAAGCCACCGGCACTCGTCATCAGCTTGAGTGCCGCCTCGGGCAATGCCGCCCGCAACGACGCCAGATAAGCCCCGATCACTGGTGTCAGATAGGCGTTGACCACGGTCGTCTCGCCGCGCGGCACGATCCGCTGCAGCGGTAGAAGTTGGGACGAGACCGAGACGTGTTCAAAGCCAACTTCTCGCACGATTTCCGCCAGCCGCCGCTCGTGCGCGTCATTGCGGTAGCTGTTAAGCAGGCAGATCGCGACCGCCTCGATCTCGCTGCCGCGTAACGCGAGCAATGCTCGCCGGGCGGCGTCTTCGTCCAATGGCCGCAAAATCGCGCCGTCGGCGCCGACACGCTCGTCGATCTCGACGACTTGGGCGTGCAGCGATGCCGGCTTACGCACGTGCAGATCGAACAGACGCGGACGCTGCTGCGTGCCGATCCGCAGCACGTCGACAAAGCCGGCAGTCGTGACAAACGCCGTCGGCGCCCCACGGCGCTCGAGCAGCGCATTCGTGCCGCGTGTCGTGCCCAGGCGGACCTGTACCGCTCCGACCGGCGTATGCAGCGGCGTACCGAGCAGGTAGTGAATCCCGATCAGCGGCGCCTCGGCGTCAGAGCACAGCTCGTAACGCAAGCCAACACGCGGCTCAACGTTCAATCGCCCATCGAGTGCGAGAGTACCTGTTGACGCATCAAACGCGCGGACCGGCAATTCGAAATCTACCGCCGGAGCGTCATTACCGTTCTTGGCATCAGACACCGACGGCAGCAGACGCAGCCGCCAGCCATTGAAGAAGCCGCGTGGATCAGCACAGCGTCCCAAATCGACGACGGCGTCGCGACTACTGCCGGCGCCAACATGCCCCTTGTACACGCCGCTACTGAGCAGCTTGTGGGTGCACAATGTGCCGTCTGGTCGTCGCGCAATGCAATCGGTAAACGTCCCACCGACGTCGATC
>JAFGRR010000646.1 GCA_016935035.1 Phycisphaerae bacterium
GGGTTGGCCGTACTCAGCCGTTTGATCACGTGGAGGGACGAGTGGGCCAAGACGCGCAACCGGCCCATCCGCTCATTGATGCGCGATGACGTATTGGTCGAGATCGCGCGACGGCGACCCGATCGTGTCGATCAACTCAACATCATTCGCGGCTTTCACCAGGCGCGCAACGTCAAGGTGGTGGCGCAGCTTCTCGATGTTTTGAAAGAGGCCTACGCGATTCCGCCCGATCAGTGGCCAGAGCCACCGGCGCGTCGCGAAGATGCTCCGATGACCAAGGCCCTGCTCGACATCCTCTCGGCCGTGCTGCGTGCCATCTGCCACGAGGAAGGAGTGAGCCAGAACCTCGTGGGCAGCGCCCAGCGGCTGCGTGACCTGATGGACTACGCCACTGGGCGGTGCACCGAGCGGCCCATCATGCTCCAGGGCTGGCGCGAGCACTTCATCGGACAGAAGCTGTTGCGCATGATCGAGGGCCAAAGTGAGATTCACGTCTCGGGTTGGCCCGGCGAGCCGCACATCGAAATCACCATGCACGATGAGGACGCCGAGCGGCACCGGACGAACCAGCGGGCCGTATAGCACCTAGCCACGATGTTCCGAGTCTGTCCACCAGGCTATTGGCCGGTGGTTTGACGTCACGGCTGCGTGGCGGGCGCCCCGCCATGATCCTCGAGGATCGTGTCGATGTATGAGTGTGGATAGCGTTTCATCCGCACGATGGCGGCGCGCTCGTGCTCGTTGATGCGGTGCGGCGATATGAACTCCCACACACACTCGCCCTCGGGTGTGATCTCGAAGGCCCGCCCCCGGTCGGACTCGGCCAGCAGCGTGTTGCCATTGGGCAGACGCTGCATCGAGCCCTTGCTGGCGGTATAGAAGGAAGACGGCGGGTCAGCCTTGTATTCCCAGACGACTTTTCCGGTGAGCGGATCGAGCTCGACGGCGCGCGAGTAGCCGCGGCCCAGCCCGTTGTCGAACACGGTGATGTGGCCGTTCTCAAGGACCTGTGCATCGTGCGGCCCCATGAGTTCGTCCGCCCCCCACGACCAGACGACCGCCTGACCCGTCCAACTGAAGATGGCGATACGGTTTTGGTGCCGGAAGCACACTAGGATGTTGTCCGACGCATAGAGCGGCGACTTGTCAAACAGGTTGGCGTGATGCATCCACTCTATAGCGTTTGAATGAAACAGATCCATCCACGGGGCGCCGCCAAGCGTGCTTGGTTTCACGGGTTGCATCGGAAAGGCGCTGGGATTGCTGCTGATGGCATTAATCATCGATAGCGATCTGATGAATGTGCCGTCGGGCCGCAGCAGCGTTATCTGGTCGTCACGCGTCGGAACGGTCGGGTGGATCTGTGGTACCAGACGTCGAATGAACGTAAGGGCGACGAGGTTGCCGTCCGGCGTAAGCTCTATGTCGTGGTGCGAGTTGAACGATTGCTTCCAGATTATGTTGCCGTCCCAGTCCTGCCGCATGATGTAGCGTTTGTTGTCGGCGATCGGAATGACGACGCCGTTGCGGTCGTCGTCGCGTCGATCGGCGCCGACGATGACCAGGTCGCCGTTGGGCAGTAGTTCGCAGTGTTCCCAGATGGACCCGCGCGGATACTGCCATGTCCGCACGACTTCGGCGTTTTCATCGATGAGTTCAGCGCGGCTTAGTTGCCAGACCGTGTAGAGATTGTAGCCGGGGCAGGAGCGCTGCACGTCGTTGACAGTCAGCCCTTCCTTGCCGTCATCCTCGATCTCCGTGCCGCCCAGGTAGCCAATGCCGCGCAGCTTCTCGATTTCCGCCGCATTATCACGCTTGGCCTCTTTACCGTCGTCTGTCTTGGATCCTCCACAGCCTGCGAGCATGCCGGACAGGGCGATGGTGGTGAGCAATAGGCATAGGATCGTTGTTCGTGTCATGAGTCCTTCCCGGGTGGTCGCGTTCGCCTCAGCTAGGGTAGCACACAAGAGACACCGGCATCAAGCGGTGGCGTCGCCGCCGCGTCACGTACCTTGAACGAGCGTGCCGGTGGCTGTATGCTGACCGCGTTCGCCGACATTATCAGAGCAGCTTGGCGGGGATTCGAATGCCGGACATCCGGGTGAGGATGCGCACGACACCTGTACTGTGCGTTTGAGCAGACCAAACCGTATTGCCGGCGCGCCGGCGGTAGGTCGTGGGGACTAAGAATGAGCCAAAAGAGGGCAACACGACGATCATTTCTGGAGGTGGTCGGAGCGGCGACTCTGTCATCGCTCGTGGGTGTGGCCGGCACGGGAGGCTGCGGGGGAAAGGTGGACGAAGCGCACCGGCCGGCGGATGCCATCCCAGAGACGGCCCCGGTGGACGAGCTTCTGAAAGCACCAGAAGCATTGTTTCGCCCGACCGGCGTCGGTTGCACGGTGCACTGGGAACCGAACGGCGCGGTTGAAGCACGCATTCTGGCGGGACCAAGCGAGGACGAACTCGCCGTCGTATACCAAACCACGTCGGATTCGCCAACCGAAGTTGTGATTGATGGCATGCTGGCGGACTCTGAATTGTACATCCACTGCATGTATCGGCGGGAAGGCAGTGAGTGGGTATCCAAGCCGATTCGAAAGCTGCGCACGGCGCGCGCGTCCGGCCAGATCTACCGCGTTGCCCTGATTGCGGACGCTCATGTGTACGGATGCGTTCAGCACGAACAGCGCATGCGCAATCTGCGTGAGACGATCCTGAAGGTCGTTGCCGACAGGCCTGATTTTGCGGTTTTCCTTGGTGATGAGGCCGGCGTGCACTACCTGGATGATGCCCTCGGCGAGATGTCGCTGGACAACGCGATGGCCCGCTGGCTGCAATGGCGCACAACTTACGCGGGATTGCTGGCCGCGGTGCCGAGCTTCATGACGCTTGGTAACCACGAAGGAGAAGCTGGCTTCTATCAGCACCGCCAAACCGCCGGGTGCTATCAACGCTGGGGCGCGACGGCCCGCAAGCGGTACTGTCTCAACCCGCTGGCGACGACCTATCCCGAGGGGGGCGAGAACGATGGTTGGCAGGACTCATCGGAATCAGACGCTGCGGGTAACTGCGCGAACGGCAACTGCTCGCCGCTGCAAAACTACTATGCCTGGACATGGGGGGATGCGCTGTTCGTCGTGCTCGACGTTCACCGATACACGCGCATCGGCAAGTCGACGCCGGCCGTGGCGGAGCAATGGACGCTGGGGGCCTCGCAAATGCGTTGGCTGGAGCGTGTGCTTGCATCCAGCCAGGCCCGCTGGAAGTTCGTGGTCGCTCACCATCTGGTCGGCGGCTCGAAGTGGAATCTGAGCGGTGACAATCCGGCGCCGAATTACGCCTATGGGCGTGGTGGGGCGCGCTACGCGCGTGTTGGCGAGCAGTCGCGCGTTACCGAACTGATGAAGCGGTACGGCGCGCGCTTCTTCCTGTACGGACATGATCACATGTTCGCACATCAGCAGGCTGAAGATCTGCACTTTGTGTGTTGCGGCCGTCCGACGTTCTTGAATCCACGTTGGTGGGCAAGTTCCGGATGGCGCGAGGCCTATGGCGACGTCGCCGCCCGTGACCCGCACGACTTTTACGCCGCACTGGGTTACACCCGGCTGACGATCTTGCCGGAACGCGTGCTCGTCGAGTATGTGCGCACCGGCACCGACCCCGAACACGCCGAAAACGTCGAGACCGCCGAAGGTGAGATCGTTCATTCGTTCGAGGTGGCGTGAGTGCGGGATTGTCCTTGCGTCGCAGGCTTACGTCGTCCTGGCGATTGTCGAGAAGGCGTACAGGATCTCGCGTGCGACCTGGGCGCAGCAGGTGTCGTAGGCCGTCGCTTCGTGTGGGGTGCCGTCGGCCACTTGCGGATCGTCGTACGGGATCGCCAGACGCCGCCGCGCGCCCGTCACCACGGGGCAGCCGCTATCCGCTTGCGCACAGGTCATGACGGCGCAGAAGTCTGACTGTGGGTTCGGCGGTTCGCTGTAGATCTTTGAGTAACAGCACAGCGGAGTGGCGTCGGCGGCGAAGTGGGCGTGAAACGCGGGGTTCTCACCGCTGGATACCTGTTCGAGGCGGAAGCCGGCGCGCCGCAGGGCCGCTACGGCGCGGGCGTCAAACGCCGTTGCCGACGTGCCGCCGGAGAATGTCTCGACGCCTGGTATGCCGAAGTGCGGGCAAGCGGCGGCGGCCCAGAGCTGCGCGAAGTGACTGCGCCGCGAGTTGTGCGTGCAGATAAAGCACAGGCGGCACGGCTTGCCGGCGCCGCCGCACTCGGTGACGTAGGCGGCAAGTTGATGCAGGATCTGGCGACGGGCGGCGGGGATCATCGTGAACTCGGCGATGCGTGCCCGGATGTAGGTCGCCAACTCCGGGTAGACGGGTTGTAACTCGACACGCGTTTCCAAGGCTTCTCCTGAACGTTACGCCGGCGCGCCAGCTAATCATGGTCGCTCGGCGATGCCATTGCCAGCCCCGTGTGCTCGTCGTACGGCCCGTGCTGCCGTCGTGTGTTGTTGCCTAAAGACGAACATGCCCCTCGCTGCCGCTCGGGCTCTGTTAGGGAGGGCGGTGTGTTGCTGTCGTGCCTAGCGCGGCGTAGTGTGCACACCTCATCGGTTGGTCTTGGTGACATTTGACAGGAGGAACGGGCATGAAACGGCGGGTAGCGCTGGCGGCGATGGTATGGTTGCTCTGTGGCGCGGTGGCGGTACTGGCGCAGCAGCGGCGGGAAATCCGCTTTCCGGATGTGCCGGGCTATCAGACGCTGAAGTGTGATCTGCACGAGCACACGGTCTTTTCCGACGGCCTGGTGTGGCCTACCGTGCGGGTCGATGAGGCATGGCGTGAAGGGCTCGATGCGATCGCCATCACCGATCACATCGAGTATCAGCCGCACAAGGACGATCTGCCGACCAACCACAATCGGCCGTATGAACTGGCCGCTGGAAAGGCCCGCGAACGCGGCATCATCCTGATCAAGGGCGCCGAAGTGACCCGCGCGACGCCGCCCGGGCACTTCAACGCGATTTTCCTCGAAGACATCAATCCGCTCGACACCAAGGAGTTCTACGACGTGTTCGATGAGGCGGTCAAGCAGAACGCGTTCGTGTTCTGGAATCACCCCGGCTGGCAGGGCGAGGAGAAGGGCCGCTGGGGTGAGGAGCAGACCAGGCTGCTCGAGAAGAAGCAGTTGCACGGCATCGAGGTTTGCAATGATCGCGAATACTACGCCGACGCCCACCGCGAGGCGCTCGCACGAAACCTGACGATGCTCGGCAATGCCGACATACATGAGCCGGCGCCGACGGAGCCGCCGACGCCCGAGGAGCATCGCACGCTGACGCTGGTGTTTGCGTCAGAACGCAGCAGCCAGGGTATTCGCGAGGCGCTCGATGCCCGACGTACGGCCGTCTGGTATCAGAACGAGGTCATTGGCCGCGAGGAGCAGCTCGCGCCGCTGTTTGAGGCGTGCGTTGAGGTTCTCCCACCTCATCATCAGGACAAAGACCGCGTGTGGGTGAAGGTGCGAAACCACTGTGAGCTGGACATCACGCTGGAACGTGCGGGCGAGCATGGCCCGGGCACGATCAAGCTGCCGGCCGAAGCTACGACGCTAGTACGCATCGACGCGCCCGCCGATGTTCGCGCGGCGGGTTTGTCGTGTCGTGCGACGAATTTCCTGATCGGGCCGGAGAAGCCGCTGTTGGTGAAGCTGGTGATACCGGCGCAGTAGTGCGACGACAATTATGCGCGATCAGGCCTCCGAGTCTGACGTTTTCTACGGGGCGCGGACCACGGAGAAAACGTCAGACTCGGAGGCCTGACGCTACATGGGCGCTGCGCTGGTGTTAGTCATTGCCCGTGGTGGTTGTTTTGCCGGTCGCCAGGGCTTTTGCGATTGCGGGTTCGACGAGCTCGTTCCAGATTGCGTAGCCCTTGTCGTTCAGGTGCAGGCCGTCATCGAGGAGCAGATCGGCGCGGGGCTGTTCGTCGGTGCCGAGCATCGGCGTGGCCGTGTCCACGTACGTGAGCAACTGGTCGCCGGCGATGAACTTGCGGATCAGCTCGTTGGCTTCGTTCATCTTTGGCCAGAAGGCCCAGCGGCTGACGCTCGGCTTGATCGGTAGGTAGATTACGTGCGTCCCAGGCAGCTTCTCATGCACGAGCTGGGCGAACGTGCGGAAGTCATCGGCGACGCGCTCGGGCGTCTTACCCGACGCGATGTCGTTGTCGCCGCAGTAGAACACAA
>JAFGRR010000647.1 GCA_016935035.1 Phycisphaerae bacterium
CGCTCAAGCAGGAAGTGAACGACCTGCTCAGCATGCTGGGCCGGGAGCCCAAGTACCACGCACCAGCGGAGACGGCGGCTGTGTGCCACGGCAGCGCTGGCGCCGCCGTGGATTAGCGGAGGAGCATATGCCAGCAACGCTCTACTGGATGCAAGGTGGCGGGTGCGGTGGCGACAGCATGTCGCTCCTGGGGGCCGAGTCGCCCGACCTGCTGGAACTGCTGTCCGCCCTTGATGTCGAGGTACTCTGGCACCCGTCGATGTCGAACGGCTCTCCCAGCGAACACGCCCAGTTGCGTGACCGCATCATCAGTGGCGAGCAAGAACTGGACTTCCTGTGTGTGGAGGGCGCGGTCATACGGGGCCCCTCGGGAACCGGGATGTACGATGTCGTGGATGGTCGGCCGCGCAAGGACCTGCTCGCCCAGATGGCCCATCGCGCCCGTCACATCCTGGCGATTGGAACGTGCGCCAGTTTCGGCGGAATCGGCGCCGGCTGCGAGAGCGAGGCGTGCGGTCTCCAGTACCTGCGTTGGGAAAAGGGCGGCTTTCTGGGGGCGGACTTCGTCTCGCGCGGCGGAACGCCGGTCATCAACCTGCCGGGTTGCCCGTGTCACTGCGACGTCATCACGAACACGCTGGCGACGCTGGCTGACGGCGGCTTGCCGAAGCTGGGCGACTACAACGCGCCCGTGGCGTGGTACGGCATTCTCGTGCACCAGGGCTGCACGCGCAACGAATATCACGAGTACCGCGTCGAGGAGCAGGACTTCGGTGGGCGCGGATGCCTCTTCTTCCACATGGGGTGCCACGGGCCACTGGCGTACGGTCCGTGCAACAAGGTGTTGTGGAACCGGCGCAGCTCAAAAACACGCGTGGGCGTGCCGTGCTTCGGCTGCACGCGCCCCGACTTCCCGCAGGAATACCCGTTCTTCGAAACGCGTAACATCGAGGGTATTCCGCACCAACTACCGGACGGCGTGGACCGCGCGCACTACCTGGCCTACAAGGGCATGGCCGCCGCCGCCGCCCCGGAGCGACTCGAGCACCGTCAGACCCGCGTCTAGCGAAAGAGGATTGCCGTAGTGTCAACCACGCCGACCATCGCAGCGCCAGTGACGCATACCGCCACCACTACGCTGAACATCCCGCTGAACCGCGTCGAGGGCGACCTGCAAATCCGCGTCGAGGTCCGCGATGGCCACGTCACGGATGCCTGGAGTTCCGGCACGATGTACCGCGGCATCGAGAATGTGCTGCGCGGCCGCGGCGCGCTGGACGGGCTTGTCATCACGCCGCGCGTCTGCGGCATCTGCAACACGGCCCACCTGATGGCCGCCGCCAAGGCACTCGACGCGTTGGGCCAGGTCACACCGCCGCCCGACGCCATCCGCGTGCGCAACCTGACGCTGATGTCGGAACACATTCAGAGCGACGTGCGACAGGCGATCCTCATGTTCATGGCGGACTTCGCCAACCCGGCCTACCGGGAGCTACCGCTGTACGAGGAGGCCGTGGCCCGTTACGCCCCGTTGAAAGGCCGTTCGGTCATCGAGGCCATCCGCCACACCAAGCATATGCTGGAAATCGTGGCGATCCTCGGCGGTCAATGGCCGCATTCCTCGTACATGGTCCCGGGCGGCATTGCCTCGGCCCCGTGCCTCGAGGATCTGCAGCAATGCCGCCATCTGCTGCGCGGATACCGGGTGTGGTACGAGCGTCAGATACTCGGGTGCACACTTGACCGCTGGCACGCCGTTCGCAGCCTCGCCGATCTCGACGCCTGGCTCGACGAGTGTGACACGCACCGCAACAGCGACCTCGGCTTCTTCATCCGCTTCGCGCAACTGATCGGGCTCGACTCCGTTGGCCGCGGCCACGCCAACTTCCTGAGCTTCGGCCAATTGGATCTGCCGGCCGAAACCGATGTCCGTGGCTTTGGCGACGACACGGCTCGTCTGGTACCCGCCGGCTTCGCCCGCGGCACACAGGTCACCGAATTCGACCAAGCCAACGTAGCCGAGCACATCGCCCACTCGTGGTTCGAGGGCTATGAGGGCGGCAAGCACCCGTTCCACGGAGTCACGCGACCCTACGCCAGCGGCGGCGAGGGACAGAAATATACCTGGGCCAAGGCGCCGCGTTATGACGGCCTGCCGGCGGAGACCGGTCCCCTGGCCGAGTTCGTGATCGCGCGGCACCCGCTCTTCACGAGCATGGTTGAATCTGACGGCCCTAACGCGTTCGCGCGCGAGTTGGTCAGACTGGTCCGCCCCGCCGCTCTGATCAAGCCAATGGAACGCTGGCTGAACGAGGTAACACCCGACGGCACGTTCTACACGCGTCCGAAGCGCATCGAGCAAGGACAGGCTTGCGGCCTGACCAGCGCTACGCGCGGGGCGCTGGGCCACTGGGTCAGAATCGCCGACGGCAAGATCGAGCAGTATCAGATCATCACACCGACGGCTTGGAACGGCTCGCCACGGGACTCCGACGATGTTCGTGGCCCGTGGGAGGAGGCGTTGGTGGGAACACCGGTGAAAGACCCGGACAACCCTGTCGAGGTGGGCCACGTGGTTCGCTCGTTCGACCCGTGCCTGGTGTGCACCGTACACTCGATCCGTGGCCCCAATAGGCACACCGCGAGGATTCTGTGAGGGATGGATAGAGTGATACGCATCATCTGTGTCGGGAACCGCTATTCCGGCGACGACAACGCTGGACCGCTCGTCCACGACCAACTCGCCGGCATGCCTCTGCCTGCCGGAGTTGAGTTGGTGGACGGCGGGTTGGCCGGACTGAACCTCCTACGCTTCGTGGACGGCGCCGAGCGCGTCGTGTTCATCGACTCGGTGACATACATTCAGCCAGGCGTCGTCGTACTGGCCGGCCAGGACATCGCGGCCTTAAAACCCAGTGATTACGACCACGCGGGCGGACTGAGTTACCTGCTCGGCGTGCTCCCGGAAGTGTGTGACGGACAGGTTCCCGAGGTGCTCATCGTGGGCGTAGCGGGCGACGTCGATCAGGAGAAGCTGGCCGCCGCTGCCCATACGTCTATCGCGCTGGCAGTCGAAGGTGCCGCCGGCGTGCGTGATTGTGTGCCGTGCGATAGCCCAGGAGGACAGGTGTGACGGCCAGTGGGCTATCAATCTCGATCCACGACCTGGTCGAGGAAAACGCGATGCTGCGCGAGGAAGTGCGCGTGGCACGTCGCGCGTCGGACATCACCGCGCGTCTGGTCGTGGAGCAGTTCGCGAAGATCGAGGATATCCTGCAACGCCTGGAGGAGAAGGCCGACGCCGAACGCAAGCTCGGAAACCAACTCAGCGAGAAGCTGCGTGAGTCGGAGGTACGTGAGAGCGAGCTGGCCCGCGACCGCAAACGCCTCGAGGGCATGCAGATTGTCGCGATCAACATGATGGAGGACATCGCAGCCGCGCGTGCCACCGCCGAGTCCGCGACGCACGCCAAGAGCGAATTCCTGGCCAACATGAGCCACGAAATCCGCACGCCCATGACAGCGATTCTCGGCTTCGCCGATCTGCTCGACGAACGGCTGAGCAGTTGGGAGTCGCTGCCCACCAGCGACGACTGCGCCAGGCGCGATGAGCTGGTAGAACACATCGAGACCATTAGGCGTAACGCCGGCCACCTTCTGACCATCATCAACGGCATTCTGGATCTGTCGAAGATCGAAGCCGGCAAGATCGAGCTCGAACGCACGTGCTGCTCGCCGATCCAAGTCGTCGGTGAGGTGCGCTCGCTGATGCGCGTGCGCGCCGATGGCAAGCACATTACCTTCACGACGGAGTTCGTCGGCCGGATTCCGACCACGATCCACAGCGACGCCACACGCCTCAAGCAGATCCTCATCAACCTCATCGGCAATGCCATCAAGTTCACCGACACCGGCGAGGTGCGGCTGGTGACACGCCTGCTCACCGACGGCAACGAACCCATGCTCCAGTTCGAGGTCATCGACACCGGGATCGGGATGACACCCCAGGAACTCGAGCGCCTTTTCCAGCCGTTCTCGCAGGCGGATACGTCAACGACACGCCGCTTCGGCGGAACCGGCCTCGGGCTGACCATCAGCAAGCGTCTGGCCACCCTCATGGGCGGCGACATCGACGTCAACAGCGAACCCGGAAAAGGAAGCTGTTTCCGCGTCTCGGTCACGACTGGCAGCCTCGACGGTGTCGAACTGCTTGATGAGCCTGACGACGCCATGACGGTTCAACCCGATCAGCCCGACCATAAGCCCGTCGCGGCGTCCCGCCTGGATTGCCGCATCCTCGTCGCCGAGGACGGCCCCGACAATCAGCGTCTCATCTCGGCGCTGCTACGAAAACTCGGTGCCGATGTCACGCTCGCCGACAATGGACAAGTGGCCGTCGACGCGGCGCTCGCGGCCGTGAGAGAAGGACACGCGTTTGACGTCATACTGATGGACATGCAGATGCCCGTGCTCGACGGGTACAACGCAACACGGATGCTGCGCGAGCGACATTACACCGGACCGATCGTGGCACTGACCGCGCACGCCATGTCGCAGGACCGCCAGCGCTGCATTGACGCCGGCTGCGATGACTACGCAACCAAGCCCATCGTACGCGACAAGCTGGTCGAAACGCTGCAACGGCAACTGAGCGCCCATCGCGACGCAACCGCACATCCCGCGTAGCCGCCGACGCGGGACAGCGCACATCCCGCAAAATCCCTCGCATCAACCCTGATTCTCGAATAAACCGACGTCACCACGCTATCATCTTGGCACGGGCGCCCAGGACGGGGCATCACGACCGGGGACGAGTCCAGGCCGCACGCGGCCACTGGCACATGAACGGGAACAGAAGATGGAATACCGACAACTAGGTCGCAGCGAAATCAAGGTCTCTGAAATCAGCCTGGGATGCTGGACGTTGGGCGGACTGAACTGGGTGGACGGCGTTCCCAACGGTTGGGCCAACGTGGACGAGGACGAGGCCATCGCGGCCATTCACTGGGCCATCGACGCCGGCGTCAATCACTTCGACAACGCGGATTGCTACGGCAACGGGCGCGCGGAGCGGATGCTGGCCAAGGCACTCGGCACACGCCGCAAGGACGTGGTCATATCAAGCAAGGTCGGCCACTTTCCCGGCACCGCCGAGCACGCCTACGAAGCCCAACACATCCGCCACCAGTGCGAGCAGTCGCTGCACAACCTGGGCACCGACGTCATCGACATCTACTACTTCCATCACGGCAGCTTCGGCCCCGATGACAGGTACCTCGACGAGGCCGTCGCGATGATGCAGCGGCTGCGCGACGAGGGAAAGATCCGGCTGATCGGGCTGTCGGCATACTCGAACGAGGACTTCGCTCGACTCGTGCCGCGCATCAAGCCGACCGTACTGCAAAGCTGGGCCCACCTGCTCGACGACCAGTTCATCCGTCCCGGCGGCGTCGTGGCCAAGCTGCTGGCCGAGCATCACATGTCGTTCGTGGCATTCAGCCCGCTAGCCCAGGGCGTGCTGCTCGGCAAATACAAAGCCGACAAACCGCCGCAGTTTGACGCCGGCGATTTCCGCAAGGGCAGCAAACGCTTCACCGCCGACGGTATCCGCGAAGCGAACACCGGCGTCGATAAGATCAAGACCCGCTTCGGCGAGAGCACCGAGGAACTGGCCCGCGTGGCGCTGCAATACGTGCTGGCGCACGACAACGTCGGCTGCGTAATCCCGGGTTTCCGCAACCTGCGCCAGGCCCAGTGCAACGTTGCCGCCGACGGCAAACCGCTGAGCGGAAAGGACGTGGAGTTCTTGAGGACGCTGTACAAGTGAGGAATGGGGACGTAGGGACAGAGGGACGCAGGGACGAAGGGGATGACTAAGACGCGTTTCTTCTGATAGCTGAAAGCCGACGGCTGATAGCTAAGAACTGAGAACTAACTAGAGCCTATCGCAAAACCGCGATTCTGATCCGAGCCGCGACCGTGAGGGAGCGGTTGTGCCGCAAAACGAACGGTTTCTCAGTCAACCGCTTCCTTAC
>JAFGRR010000648.1 GCA_016935035.1 Phycisphaerae bacterium
ATCGGGCATGTGTCGCCGGAGGCGGCGGCCGGCGGGCCGATCGGGTTGTTGCGCGATGGGGATATCATCGCGGTCGACATTCCGGGGCAGCGGCTGAGCGTGCAACTCGACGACGCCGAACTGGACCGTCGCCGAGCATCGTATTCACCCCAACAGCGTAGCCTGACCGGCTACCTCCGTCGCTACGCCGCCCAAGTAACGTCCGCCACCACCGGCGCCGTTTTGAAGTAGCGTCCGCCCCCACCGGCGCCGTTTTGAAGTAGCGTCCGCCCCCCGTGGCGGACGTAGGTGTCGGTATGAGCAACTGCGGCAGCGTCAAAAGACACACAACGAAGACGGCCGACGAGACGTCGGCCGCTACATTGGGTGTCAGGGTTGGGAGGCGGCGCGCTGGATGCGGGTGAAGTCTTGCATGTCGGCGTCGGCGTCAAGATCCAGGTCGGCGGCGGGGCAGGCTGTGATGCCGGCGGGGCCGGTCATGCAACCTGCGAAGGCGTTGAGGTCGGTGGCGTCGATGCTGCCGTCGGCGTCAAAGTCGCCGTCGAGGGTCCAGCCGATGGCCTGCAACATGGTCTTGATCTCGGGGTTCGACATGAACAGGCGCCAGCAGAGACCGGTGCGGTAGTTCTCGATCATGATGACGATCGGGCCCTGGTCGATTGACAGGTAGTTGGTCGAGAACCAGTCCTCGGTCGGGTTGAACGCGTCCGTGAAGCCGTAGGGGCCCCAGAGGCCGGCGGCGCCGTAGACGTCGTAGAAGTAGCGCATCGCAGCCAGCGACTCGTCCGGCGTGTACGCGATCGCGCTGAGTGCTGCGGTTGGCGAGATCGTGCCGTTATCGTTCGTGGGGCAGTGCGCGCTATACCACGTCGGCGGCGGTGACTCGCTGGCGGTCAGGCCCCAGGCCCAGCGGTTGTAACCCTCGAAACCCGACGGATTGTCGATGCTGTAGGCCTGGTGGATGAGCGAGATGTTGCGGCTGTTGTCGTGGAAGTTGCAGTAGTCATCACGCCAGAAGCGCGGGTCAAAGCCGAGGGCTGAATAGTGGGTGAAGAAGAGCGGGCCGCCCAGCACGGGGCCGACCCATTGCTTGATGCCGTAGTATTCGGCCCCGTTGACGTAGTACCACTGGCGGGCCCAGCCGTTGTAGTACGCCGACGCGGGGATGGGGTGGGTCGGCGAGGCGATCGCGAGCAGGTAGGCGATCATCGTTTCGTCGTAGCCGGTGATGGGCAGATTCATGGTCCAGCCGTAGTTCGGCGACCAGTGCCACCAGAGGATTTCGCTGCCGGGGTCGCGCAGGAACCAGTCCCATTCGACGGCTTCCCACATGCGCGTGGCGCGTGTGCGAATCTCGGTCTCGGTGGCATCGGTGCCGTCGAAGTACTGGCGCGCCGTGAGCAAGCCCTGCACTACGTAAGCCGTCTCGACCAGATCGGCCCCATCGTCATACGTGCTGAACGGAATCGTCGCGCCGGTGGTGCCGTTCATCCAGTGCGGCCAGGCGCCGTGGAAGCGGTCCGAGGTGTCTTCGAGAAACTCGCAGATCAACCGCACACGCTCGGCGGCCTCGGCACGCGTTATGAAGCCGCGCTCGGCGGCGGCGATGATCGACATGATCCCCATGCCGGTGCCGCCGCTGGCGATGGTGTCGGTCCAGCCGTTGTAGCTGTCGCGCGCGGCACCGCAGGTCGGATGGCCGTAGAGCCAGAAGTAGCCGAACGCTGCCGCCTGCACGAGGTTCAGCAGCTCTTCATCCTCGAGCCCGTTGAACCGGGCGGAAACGGTGTTCGACGGGATAGTCTCGGTCTCGCCATAAACTGCGGTCACGTAGTAGTAGTACCGTTGCGTTCGGTTGCCGATGTCCTCGGAGTAGAGCGTGTCGGGGTGCGGCGTTGAGTTGAGTTGGACGAACGGGCCTGCCTCGTTGTCGGCGCGGTAGACGTTGTAGCCGGTGGGCTGCATGTTCTCGCTGAGTTTCCAGGCGAGCTCGGTGTGCGTGTCGAAAGCGTTGGCGGCGAGCTCGACGGGGACGGGATAATCGCCATCGCGATACAGCCGCAGGTTGTCCACGTATGCGACGCCGGTGGCGCCGGGCATGTCTTCGAGCACGAAAGCGAAGATCTGGTCGAGGCCAGTTTGCTCGCGGGTTGAAACGTCGAAGGAGACGGTGATCCATTGTCCGATGGCGGTGGGGATGCTGGTGGCGCTCTGCCACGCGTCGGGCGGGTCCCATTGCGGCGTCCAGATGCCGATGAGTCCGGGCAGGGCGGAGGCGGTCTGGATGTATACGTCAGCGAGGAGCGTCTCGTAGCCGGCGAGTGAGTAGGTGGCGGTGAGCCAGTCCTGGCGGAACTCGATCTTGCCGTCTTCGTTTTCGAAGGCGAGCTTGAGGACGTAGGTTCCACTGGTCGCGGCCGGGGCGCCGTCGATGCCGCCGGGAACGCAGGCGACAGTGAGGCCGGTGTCCTGCCAACCGGGTGTGACGGTGATCGGAGAGTCGCCGGGCTCGTGGCTGGCGATGAGCGTTTCGACGGCGACAGCAGGGCGCGGCGCGGCCAGCAGTAGCGCCAACAGCAACTGGCATAGCCCTGAAAGCGTTTTCAGCTCCGTTCTCATAGTTGTCACCAGGCTCCTGCTATCGACATTCCAGCACATCAACTGCGACGCCCCGAGACCCCATTTCACATTCTAACCCATTGGCACGAGCTGAGGGAACCCTTTTTCGCCGGACTCGGCGACGTGGTCGCGCGAGTTTTCTGAAAGACCCATCGAATAGTCCACCGCACTGACGCGTCAGTAGGTGTGGATCGCGAATGACGCGGCCCACCTAACTCGCGAACGGACAACGTGTCCAACTCGCAGAACCGCGTGGCTGACAGCGAAAAGGAGCTGACCATGAAGCGCATCCTCTCGATCGTATTGATCCTCAGTGCCGGCACCTTCCTGGCTGGCTGCGACGAACTCGAGGATATCTCCATCGACCTCGGCGGCTTTGGTGGCTACGGGCGCTACTACGATCCGAGCCCGAGCTACTACTACGAAGAAGAGGTCTGGGTCGAGGAGTACTACGTCGAAGACTCGTGGAGCTGGTATGACTCGTACGGCTGGTAATCACAGCCAACGGTCCCGCTCCTCTCGAATACGCCTCCTCCCATGACGCGGGCGCCGCAACCAACGGCCCCGCGTCATCGCTTTTACTGACCGACCCACGCGCACACCCCGCGCGGCGATCCAGCACGCCGGACCGAAACCGAGCGTGCCCGGCGGATCCACATATGCGGACCATGCCAATCTGCCGATATCTCATATGACGCTCAGTGCGGATTCACCCGCACGCGAGCGCCGATCGGCACACGGCGTCCAAGACCGTAGTGTCAGTGAGACGAGGTCACAGCGATGATTCGAGTGAGGCAGAGTGAGATGAGAACTAATCGCTCGCGCAGGCTTTGCGCCACGATGGTCATGTTGGCGGCGTTGGCGTTCCCCACCTTGCTGGCCACCGGCTGCGACACGGAGGAATCGTTGCAGGCCTTCCGCGACAACGCCGCCACAAGCGTCGAGGATGGCGTGAAGTCCATACTGGATGGTCTGGTTGACGGCTTCTTCGCCGCCGTTATCCCAGCCGACAGCGGCCTCACGGCCGACGATACGACGACAAGCGGGGAATAGCGCGCCGACAGGACGAACCTGGCTCGCGCACGTTACGGGACGTGGGGGCGGCGCGGGGCCAATACGCGCGCACGACAGCACGCCGGGGTCCCATCACCCATTCAGGACGGGGCGAACCTGGGCAGACTCAGGATTCCAATCCTAGACTTGGTTCTGGAGTCAGTGTCTTCGGCGTACCGCGTGCATGTCCTTGTGGATGGCAAGTGGTGCAGAGTCCAGGTTGGCAGAGTCCGTGCGTAGACTGACTGGCAGAACTCGGCCCGCGTTCTCGCTTGTTGAGCTGGTGGTGGTGGTGGTCATCATCGGGCTGCTGGCGTCGATGGCCATTCCACGGCTGAGCCGTGGCTCGTCAGACGCTGGCGGCGCAGCCCTGGACCGTGATCTGACCCTCGTGCGTTACGCCATCGTGCACTACAGCGTGGAGCATGGGAACAAGTTCCCGGGGCCGACCGCTGATGAGTTCACCGAGCAGCTCGTGCAGTATTCGGACGCAACCGGCGACACGAACGCGACGCGTGGTGGTCAGTATGTGTTGGGGCCGTACCTCCAAGCGATCCCGCCACTGCCAAAGGGCGCGAACGCGGGCCGGACCGAAGTCCTGATCGACACAACTAACAGCCCACCGAAGCCTGCTGTAGCGCAACCGTACGGCTGGGTCTACAACCCGAGCACTGGCGAGTTCATCGGTAACGTTCCCAGCTTGGGGACAGCCCAACTAGAGGAGGCGGAGGCCGAGGCGGTTCCGCTTGAGATTCCCCAGGGTGGTTAGCCAAGCGCGTGGCGGTATCCGGTCAGGCTCCCGGTTCGGCGCGCAAACAACTACGCGCACAGTGTTCACGCCATACAGCACGGTGTGCATCCACATCCACGCACCACGTTGCCTGACGTGCGTCTGAGAACGTTCATTATAGGTCGCCACGGCCGTGCGCGACCGGCCTCTTTAAGTGGCCAATCAGCCGGACCGATGACCGTCATGGGAAGCGGTGGGTACGCGGCAGGCTCCGCCTGAGGAATGGTACGTCCATGGTCACTGACACTCCGGCAACGCAGTCCGACGCCAACCGGCGGCCACAATTGCGGTTGTGGGATGGCGTTATTCCAGATGCTCTGGGCATCGGCGTGATGTTGCTGGTGGTCGCGGGCCTGGGCATCGTCGCACTCGTGGCCGATCAATTGTTGCAACGCGAGGCGCAAGGCGCCGACCTCGCCCTTGGTAACGCGCTGGCGACCACCATCGCGAGCCGGCTAGCGCCGCTGAATGATGAGTCGAGCCCGCAGGTCGGTGCCACACTCGAAGCACTGCGTGGCGCGCTTCCATTCCAGTCGGTCCGCTGGACAGACAAGGATGGCCATGTGCGCTATGAGTGGCAAACCGCGCGTCAGGCCACCGCGTCGGCCGCTCAATCGCCGGATGCCGCTGCCGTCCACCCGGGTCAACTCTTCACGGCGCCTGTGTTGGATGCCTGCGGCGTTCAGACTGGCCAGGTGACGGTTTCGCGCGTGAGCGCCGCCGCCACTCGGCATCGATCGGTGCTATTCGGCCTGTGGGGCGCGGCGACGTTTCTGTCTTTGATTGGCTACTTCGCGATATACCGTCGCCTGCAGCGTCACGTTCGGCCGCTGGCGGCAATCCAGAATAACTTGCAGCGCTATGCCAGCGGCATGGAGCGAGAACTGTTGGCGCTGAGCCTGAGCGACTCGCTGGGGAGCATCGCGCAGTGCTGGAACCAGCTCGTCTCGCAACTGGCGAGCTTGCAGCAGCACGGTGCGCCGGCCGCCGGCGCGAAGGTCGGCAACGAGGCGCTTTCGCGTTTCGAGAATCGCACGCTGCGGCGGATGTTTGACCGGTTGCCGGTTGGCGTTGTGCGTTTCAGTACTGACCAGCAGATCAAGTATGCCAACGCGGCCGCCGCCAAGCTGTTGGGTGTCGATGGCGAGAAGATGATCGGTGGTGCGTTGTCTGAGTTTGTCGGCGAGGAGTGTGCCAGCCCGCTGCTGGGTTCGCGGCAACTGGGGAACAAGCCGCACACCATCGACAAGCGTATCGGCGACGATGAGAACGCCGTCTTGCTCCGCATGCAGATTCTGCCCTGGAACGCGGGGGCGCAGGACGACCCGTTGCTGATGATGCAGGACATCACGCGCATGCAGGAAGCCGAGCGTGCCCGCGATGACTTCCTCTATCACGTGACGCACGAGTTGCGGACTCCGCTCACGAATATCCAGGCCTACACGGAGACACTCAGTCAGCCCGACTTTGACGATGAGCAGACGCGCAAGGAGTGCTACAACGTCATCACGAGTGAAACGCGGCGTCTGTCGAATCTCGTCGAGGAGATTCTGAGCCTGTCGCAGCTTGAGGTTGGCTCGCTGCGCATCACGTGGAGTGATGTCGACCTGGTGCGTCTGCTGCGTGGCATGGTGCAAGACAACCTCGGGCGCGCGGATGAAAAGCAGATTGACCTGACCCTCAGGCTGCCGCCCAAGGTGCCCAATATCCGCGGCGACAAGGAACGTCTCGCCACGCTGCTGAACAACCTGATCGGCAACGCCCTTAAGTACACGGACAGCGGCGGCAAGGTCGACGTCGTGCTGGACGCGCTCGACCACTGTGTGCGGATCGCGGTCAGTGACACCGGGCTTGGCATCTCGCCCGAGGATCAGCAACACGTCTTCGACAAGTTCTTCCGTGCCACAAGTGACGAGGTCCGAGAGGTCAAGGGCACGGGGTTGGGACTGGCGATCGCGCGCGAGGTGGCGCGTTTGCACGGGGGCGATATCGAACTCGAGAGCGAGCTTGGTACGGGCTCGACCTTTACGGTCAAGCTGCCGTTCAACACGGATGAAGGTCAGTAGGGAGGCGATGCGATGAGCCGCGTGGTGGTTGCGGAAGACGATGCCCACATTCGACGGGTGATCTGCCTCTGGCTGCGCCGCCAGGGGCACGAAGTGTTCGAAGCTTCGAATGGGCGAGTGGCGCTCGACATGGTTCTGGAGCATGAGCCTCGCATCCTCGTGACTGACGTGAACATGCCGCTGATGGACGGAATCGAATTGCTCAAGGAATTGACCGAGCGTGATTGCTCGCCGCATGGCATTGTGGTCCTGACCAATCGCTGGGACCACCGTGAGATCGGGGAGCAATTGGCCGGCCCCGGTATGCACGTCATGCCGAAGCCGTTTAGCCCGACGCGCCTGGCTGAGTTGATCGATCAACTCGGGTCCGAGGCCCCCGAAGAGGCCTCGACGTAGACGTTCGCGATCATGGCAGGAACACACTAATGGAATCCTATTGCCACCCCAGGCAGGAGACACTCAACGGCCCCGGCATGATGCAGGTCGCCGCCTCGTGTGCTGGTGGCCCGAAGCAGTCACTGACGATCGTCCGGCCGGATGAACCGAGCGCGGCCGTCCCGCTTCATTGCTTGCGGACGTGTCTGAACGGCGATCCATCCTCGCTGCACAAGGCGGGTTGCGCATGGCTGCGGTCAACTCGGTCGGGCAGCGCTGATTCCACTTTGCTGCGGAATGGCAAGTGCGACAAGGGGTATCTGGCCGATGCCGAGCCGGTCACGTTGCACGGCCGGCATGTACTTCTGCTGTCAGTCGACGGCACCATCCCCCCGGAGATGGCGCGGCCGGCTGACATCGAGGAACGGGTCGAGAACACCAGCGACATGGCCGTCCGGTTGGCGCGGGCCGTCGAGGACAGCGAGCGTCTGGCCGAGGAGGTTCTTCAGAACTACGAGCAGCTCAGCCTGTTGTTCGACTTCACCAGCCAGATCGCCGAGGTTACCGAGCCCGAGCAGATCGAGCGTTTGCTGATGAACCGGATGGCCCGCCTGCTCAATGTCGAGACGCTTGAGGTCGTAAGCAGCCGCGGCGAGACACATGTGCTGGATGTGGCCGATGGCACGACCACGGCGCGGCATTGGCGCGACGAGCCTGACGCACAATACACCGCGTTTGCCGAGCAGGCGCTTCTGACGCATTCGGTGACCGTCAAGTCGGCCAACGATCGGAGTTATCTGCTGTGTCCGTTGCCAAGGCTTCAGGATCAACACGACGTCGTGGTCGTCAGCCGTCCGTCCGGTGCCCCCGAGTTCATCTCGGGTGACCTACAGATGGTGGGGTCGCTGCTGACGTTCGGCGGGAACCTGATCAACAACAGCGAACTGCATGGCCACCTGCGACAGATGTCGATCGAGGCCACGCGTGCCCTGGTTTCGGCCATCGACAAGAAGGATCACTACACGTCCGGTCATTCGGAGCGGGTCGGCTTCATGTCGCGCATGACAGGTGAGGCACTCGGCGTGACGGTGGATCAATTGGACCATTTGGAGTGGTCCGGCTTGCTGCACGACATCGGCAAGATCGGCGTGGCCGAGGACATTTTGAACAAGCCGGGCAAGCTGACCGACGTGGAGTTCGACCAGATCAAGGCCCATCCGCGGATGGGCTACGAGATTCTGAAGCCGAT
The DNA here is from genome assembly GCA_016935035.1 of Phycisphaerae bacterium. Classification (GTDB taxonomy): domain Bacteria; phylum Planctomycetota; class Phycisphaerae; order UBA1845; family Fen-1342; genus JAFGRR01. Next base: position 8,153 of record JAFGRR010000648.1, read on the forward strand.
CGAGAGCCTCCAGCCGATCCTCGCGGGTGTCCTGCACCATCACGAGAACGCCGATGGTTCCGGTTACCCGGACGGGCTGGAGCTGAAGGACACGCCGTTGTTCGCACGCATCATCCATGTGGCGGACGTGTTCGACGCGCTCAGCTCAACGCGCTCCTATCGTAAGGCGTTTTCGGTCGAGCGCTCGATCGAGATCATTCAGGAGATGGCCGGCGCGAAACTGGATGCTGAGATAACGGCGACGTTCACCGCGGCACTCCACGGGCTTCGCGAATCCAGGCCCGAGGAATTCGCCAGCATGTTTCCAATCGCGCTCGAGGAGGAACTCGTATGAAACGCTCCTTTGCATCGAGCGCGGGGCCCTGGCTGATCGGCGGGGGGCTGATCATCCTGGTTGCCTACCACCTGCTCAATCTGCCGTTGCACGGTCCGTCGGTTGATGTTCTGGCCATGACGGGCGGCGCGGTGCTGGGCTATGTGATTCTCGGCGCCGGAATCTACCTGATGGGTGGTGCCGGCAGGCATGGCACGGCGACGCCGCCGCTGCCTGCCAGTGAACGCTCGTTCGCCCTGAAATCGTTGCACTCTACTGAGACGGTGATCGACCGTTTGTTGTCGGAGTACTCGCACTGGCTTGAATCGGCCACGGCCGATGGTCGTGCCTGGGTTGCGTTTGACCAATTAGTGCGCGAAATCGCGGCGACGTATCTGCACGCGGCCCATGTCCGCTGTTTTCACGTCTCAGCGGAGGACGCGACGCTGCGTGGGCTGACCAGCAGCGATGAGAACAAGACCGAACGGTTGGCCAGTGCCCGGTCCGGAATCCTCGGGCATGTCGCCACCACCGGACGCCTGTTTGTGAGCGGGGACCGCGCCCAAGGCGAACTGGTGCAGCGGCTGGCCGATGAAGCCGAGCAGAAGTGGCAACTGGTGTGGCCCATTCGACGCGAGGGCAGGACGATCGGCCTGATCGCGATCGGTGAGCTGCAAACACTCGATATAGCGGTCCGCACGCTGTGCGAGACGGTACTGCGGTTGACCGAGTTGGTGTGGTGCCACCTGATCTGTCGCGTGGAACTCGACCGCGCCCAGTCAACCGACAAGGCCTCGGGTGTTTTGACGCGCGACAACTTCTTCAGTGCCGCTAGCCGCTCACTGGCCGAATCGCACTCCGAGCGCGAGCCGGTCGTACTGGCTGTTCTGGCCTTGGAGGGGCTGCGCGGTCTCGATGACGGTGGTGCGTGGCGGCTGCGCGATTCGCTGGTCGAACAGACCGGCCGTGAGCTGAGCCGGCGCACACGCAGCGACGACATTGTCGGGCGATTTTCCGACGATCGCTTCGTCATGTTGTTACGCCGGCTTGATAGTGGCCTGGGACGGCTGATAGCGAGGAAGCTGGTTGAGGGCGTTCAGAACGTCATAGCCAACGGTGGCGAGCGCACCGTCAACGTGAGCGTGCGCATCGGGCTGGTCGGCAGCGGCTTCGGACAGACGGAGCTGGACGAGCTGTTGGTGGCGGCCTTCGACGCCGCCGAGCGGGCCCGGCGCGAGAATGAACGCATCTGGATCGACATGGATGCCGTCGCTGACGCGAGGTCGCAGACATGAAGACCGATGTGCAGCCGCACGGCAGCGTAATGGTCGTCACGCCGCACGGCCCGCTGACGCGTGAGGAAGTGGCGGAATTCCGCAACACGGTTGGCCAGGCGATCGCGTCGCGCGAGGGCCGCGTGGTGCTCGATCTCCAGCATGTACCGTACGTCGACAGCGAGGGTATCGAATCGCTGTTGGAGTTGTGCGGCGCGACGGAGTCACTGAACCGGCCGCGGCTGGCGCAATTGGACGAAACGTGCCGCGAGGCGCTCGATCTGACAGAGGTGCTCTGGCAACTCGAGGTCTTCGACACCGTGGAGAGTGCCATCCGCAGCTACAAACGGTAGGGCGATGAAGATCAAGCGATCGAACAAGCTGGGCGCCGTGCTGATCGAGCAGGGGCTGCTCTCCGAGGATGATCTGACTCGAGCCCTCGAACATCAGGGCTCGGACAACAAACGCCTCGGCGAGGTGTTGATCGACCTCAAGATGCTATCGCCCACCGCCATGCTCGGCGCGCTGGCCCGGCACCTTAACCATAAGGCCTGCTACCTGCGCCACGGCCTGATTGACCCGGAAGTCGCCAGGTTGCTCAGCAAGGAAGAGGCCGTGCGGCTCAACGTGCTGCCGCTTTTCAAGGTTGGCAACCGGCTGACGGTGGCGATGGCCGAGCCCCAGTCGCTGCGAGCCATCGACCAGCTCACGCGGCTCACCGGGTGCGAGATTAACCCGGTCCTGAGTCTGCCGAGCAACATAGCCGAGTATCAGGAGAAGTACCTCGGCGAACAGGTGGACATCGACTCCTTCCTCGTCGGCCTGACCGAATCCAACGTCGAGGTTGTCGAGCACGAGACTGTCGAGGACCAGAGTTCGCACGAGCTGGGCCGCATGGTCGAGGGCAGCCCGGTCATCAACCTGGTGAATTACCTGGTGTTGCAGGCCGTGCGCAAGAATGCGAGCGACATCCACATCGAGCCCGGCCGCAAGTTCGCCACGGTCCGCTATCGCGTCGACGGTCAGCTGGTCGAGGTGCTCCGCCCGCGGCGGGACATTTACCCCGCGATCGTTTCGCGCATCAAGGTGATGGCGCGCCTCGACATCGCCGAGAAGCG
>JAFGRR010000649.1 GCA_016935035.1 Phycisphaerae bacterium
ATCTTCTCATCATAGTGTCCGGGGGGCCGGCGGCTCAAATGTCGTGGTTTGTCGGGTGGAAATCCGGCCGGATTTACATCGGCCAGAAGCGCGGAATCAGCCAGGTAGCCAAGACAAGGGTAACGATGTTCAACGGTAGGCCGACGCGTACGAAGTCCCGGAAGCGATAGCCTCCCGGGCCGTAGACCATCATGTTGGTCTGATATCCGATGGGCGTGGCGAAGCTGGCGGAGGCGGCGATGGCGACGGCGACGGCAAATGGCCGCGGGTCGACACCCAGGTCGGTCGCCGCCGCGATGCCGAATGGAAACATCAGGACGGCGGCGGCATTGTTGGTGATGGTCTCGGTGCACAAGGCGGTCATGAGGTAGATGGCGGCCAGGGTCGCAACCGGGGCCCAGGCCCCCCACTCGCGTGTGATGCCGACCAGGCTGGATGCCAGCGCCGAGGCCACGCCGGAGTTCACCAGGGCATGCCCGAGTCCGAATGCCGCCGCGATGGTAAGCAGCACGTTCCAGGGAATGGCGCGGCGGGCGTCGGAGGCGGAGATGCAACGTGTGCCGATCATTAGCCCGCCCACCAGGAAGGCCGCCATGACCGTGGGAACCTGCCAAAAGGACTTGAATGCCATCAGGGTCACCAGCATGCCGAGCAGCGCGAGCGCGATGACGGTGCGGCTATGGCGGACGGGGCGGGCTTCCTCGAGGCTGCTGACGAGGAAGAAGCTGGGGCTGTTACGGTGGGCGCTGGCGAAGTGGGGGCCCGTTTGCAGCAGGAGCGTGTCGCCGGGCCGCAGCACTATATCGCCAACGCGCCCGGTCAGGCGTGTTCCGCCGCGGTGGACAGCGATGACGGCGGCGTTGTAGCGGGCGCGGAAGTTGGCGTCGCGGATCGTCTGTTCGAGCAGTGGCGACGTTCCGGATACTACAGCTTCGCAGTAGCGGCGGCTGAAGCCGGGGAGCGCCTGGTCGGGTTCGTCGCTGGTGACGGCGACGAATCCGCGGATGCGTTCCAGATCAACGATAGTGTCCACCTCGCCGGTGAACGTCAGCAAGTCGCGTTCGAGCAGCACCTCGTCGGGCTCGACGGGAGCGATGACGCGGCCGTCGCGGACGATTTCGATCAGGAAGAGTCCGGGCAGGCGTCGCAAGCCGGCGGCCTCGACCTTGCGGCCGATGAGTGGGCATCCGGGCTCGATGCGCATGTTGGCGAGGTAGTGGCGGGCGGATTCGTCCAGGCTGCGCATGATATCGCGGCGGTTGGGCAGCAGGCGCTGGCCGACGAACCAGAGGTAGGCCACCCCGACAATGACCATCGGAACGCCGATCTTGCCGAGCTCGAACAGGGAGAACTCGCGGAGGGAGGCTTTGAGTTCGTCGGTCTGGGCGAGTTGGGCGGCGTCGATCATCAGGCCGTTGACGAGCAGATTCGTGCTGGTGCCGATCAGTGTGCACATGCCGCCGAGGATGGACAGATACGAGAGCGGCATCAGGAGGCGCGACGGTGAGATGCGGTTCTTGCGGCACCAGTCGCCGACGACGTTGACGAGCATGGCGACGACGGCGGTGTTGTTGAGAAAGGCGGACAGGCCGGCGACCTGCGGCGCGAGCACGAGCAGTGCGTGGCGCTCGGAATGGACCTTGCCGAGCATCAGGCGGCCGAGGCGGTCGAGGGCGCCGGTTTCGCGCAAGGCGGCGGAAACGACGAACAGGGCCCCGACTGTCAGCATGCCCTGGTTTGAGAATCCCGAGAACATCTCATCGGGGGTGATAATGCCGGCCAGTGCCACCAGCAACGCCGCCCCGATCAGCATGACGTCGGTGGGCAGGCCGCGCATCAGGCCGACGAATGTGATGGCCATGACGGCGATGGTATACCAGGCTTTCCAGTTCAGACCCACTGAATTTGGCTCCCGGATGTCGCGAAATGACCAGCTTACTCGACCGGGGGCCGTGCCCGCCAGCAAGCGGCCCGGCGTGGGCCGCAAGTAGACGAAGATCATCCGGTGCGTCCCTGGGCCAGTTTCCCGGTGTGGCACGTGTCGTTACCCTGTCATATGCAAGCTGCCCCGTACGACGGAGTGAGCGTGCGGCCGGCTGGCGTTCAACACTGGCGAGGATGAGCTCATGGAGCAAAGCGCCACAGCCACGCGTGCGAAGGCGCGGGCGCGTGAGCAGTTTGAGAAGTGGGCGCTGTCGTACGACCGCTCATACCTGAACGAGTTGGTGTTCTTTCCCTGTGTGCGGGCGTGCCAGGAGGAGATCCTGCGCTGGCAGATGCCGCGCGGCGAGCAGCCGTTTAGCGTGCTCGACATCGGCTGTGGCACCGGCACGCTGTTGTCGCTGCTGTCGCGCGATTCGCGGGCGGAACGGCTGGTCGGGCTGGATTATTCGGAGGCAATGGCGAGCCGGGCTGGCGCGAAGTTCGCGCAGCTCGATGTAGCTGATTGGATGCTGGCGTTGCAGGGTGACGCCGAGCATCTGCCGTTTGCGGACGCGTCGTTTGACGTGGTCACCTGCTGCAACTCGTTTCACCACTATCCGCACCAGGCGGAAGCGCTGCGCGGGATTCGGCGCGTGCTGCGGCCGGGTGGGATGCTGCTATTGCTGGACGGCTTTCGCGATAACGTCATTGGCTGGTTTGTCTTCGACGTGTGCGTGGCCGTGGCCGAGCGGCACGTGCACCACGCCAAGTGGTCGGAAATTCGGGGCTGGATCGAGGCGGCGGGTTTCGGTGAGTTGCGTCAGCGCAAGATGAACGTTCTGGCGCCGGTGCTTGTCAATGTCGCGCGCTGCTGAGCAACCGCACCGGACGTATTCGGTTATAAGGTGACGGGCGCGCCGGAGGGGGATGGCGCCTTTTGATCGCAAGGATGCGACGTGTTCCGCAAGCGGCTGCAATGGTTCGTGGCCTTACTTACGCTGGTGGCGCTGGTGGTGGTGGCGCGGCTGGTTGATGTACAGGTGCTGCAAGCCGCCGAGTACGAGGCTCTGGCCGCCCGTATTCTGACGCAGGCGCCGCGCTATCTGCCGGCGCCGCGCGGGGACATTCTTGATCGGTTCGGCCGCCCGCTGGTGAGTGACGAGGCGTCCGCCAACATCAGCATGCATTACGCCGTTCTGACGTTTTCCGACCGCTACCGCTATCTGAGCGCGGTGGCGCGCGAGATGCGCAAGCGTGGCACCTATCCGGATACGATGAGCACGCGGGAGATTGTCGAGGAATTGCAGAAAGACGTGGTGCTCACGTGGCGGCGGCTGGAGGACTTGACGGGCACGCCCGTGACGGAGTTCGTGGCGCGCGCGGAGGAGATTCGATCCCGCATCGAGCGTATTCGCCAGGGCGTCGAGGCCCGCACCGGTACCAAGCAGTCGATCGTCGAGGAATACGCGTTTCACCCGATCATCGAGAATGCCGACCGTGAACTGGTGCTGGCGGTGCGGATGGAACTCGAACAGTACCCGTGGGTGCGCGTCGAACCGGCCACGCAGCGCGTGGCGCACGACGTGGACGCGCTCGCACATCTGGTCGGCCGCCAGGGACAGGCCTCCGCCGAACGCATCGCCGACGATTCGTTTGCCGATGACGAGTTGCGGCGGCTGCGACCGGGGGACGTTTGCGGTATCACCGGGGTGGAGCGTGTGGGAGAGGCGGTTCTGCGTGGCGTGCGTGGACGCGTGGTCGAGGACTTTGACCGTGTGGTGCTGGACCGCGTCGAGCCGGTCCATGGCCAGGATGTCTACCTGACGATTGACGTCGACTTACAGCGCGAGGCGCTGCGCAGGTTGGGAGAGGCTATCGAGGCAAGCGTCAGCCCGTCGGGCGGGAGCGTTGTCATTCTGGACGTGGCGACGCGCGAGGTACTGGCGCTGGTCAGCTATCCCACGTATCACTACGACACGTTCAGCGAGAACTATGAGTCACTGCGCCAGGACACACGGCGTCTGCCGACACGCTTTCGGGCGGTGGCGACGGCCTATCCTCCTGGGTCAACGTGCAAGGCGATCACGGTGGTCGGCGGGCTGGCGGACCACAAGATTGCCCCTGGCGACCACATCACGTGCGACGGCTACCTGCTGCCGGACAAGCGCGACCGTTTCCGCTGCTGGATCATGAATCAGTACGGCCTGACGCATGGACCGCAGAATGCTGAGCTGGCCGTGAAGAACTCGTGCAACATTTACTTCTTCAAGCTGGGCGGGCGGCTGGGCCCGGAGGGACTGTGCAAGTGGTTCGGTGAGTTCGGATTCGGGCGGTCGGCGGGCACGGGACTGATCGAGGAGAGCCGCGGAGTGGTGCCGACGGATACGTGGCTGGCACGCTATCGGCCGGACATGCCGCTGCCGCAGCCGTCGGATGCGTGGAACTGGGCGATCGGGCAGGGCGAAGTTTCGGCCACGCCGCTACAAGTGGCGAACGTCGCCGCCACGGTGGCGTCGGGGCGCTGGGAGCCGGTGCGGCTGGCGAGCGGCGCTGATGGGCGCTGGCTTGGTGATGTGGACGAGCCGCCGATCGGGATTGACGAGGCGGCGTTGCGTGTGCTACGGCGTGGCATGTGGCGGGTGGTTAATGACATGACGCCGGGGGATCGCGGCACGGGGTACAAGGCGGCGCTTGACAGCGGCGAGTGGGAACTGTGCGGCAAGACCGGTTCAGCACAGGCTCAGCCGCACGTCGTTAACTGCAAGTACGTGATGGAGTGGGCGGACGGGCGGCGTGAGACTGTTGTTGCGACGACGCGTGAGGACGCGCTGGCTATGTTCGACGAACCGAAGCCGGAGATCGTCGGCTGGCGGTCGAACGAGCGGTACCCGGAGATCTTGCCCGATGGCCGGCTGCCAGCGCACGCGTGGTTCATGGGTTATACGCAAAAGAAAGGGACGGCGCTGGGGGCGCGGCCGACCGGGCGCAGCTATGCGATTGGCGTACTGGTGGAGTTTGGCGGTAGCGGCGGCAGCGTGGCGGCGCCGCTGGCGAAGGAGATCATGGAGTGGATGCTGGCGCGGGATGACGGAGCGGGAATGCAGGATTGAGAATGCAGCGAGAGGAGGCGGCAGCCGAGATTGACACGGCAACGCTTCTTCTGACGGCTGACGGCTGACGGCTGACGGCTGACGGCTGAACGACAATATGCCCGTTCGCTTCCGCTCGGGCGCTGATCGCGCTATTGGAGAGTTGGTAATTTGGCGGAGTATCGTCCTTACAACCTGACGCGGCTTGGATGGGGCGTTGCGCTGCCGGTGCTGTTTCTCACGACGGTGGGGCTTTTCGCGATCCATGCGACTGACCGCACGATCGCGGCGCAGGGCGAGTCGATCGGTATGGCTCCGGACATGCAGACGGAGATGGGGTGGGGGGAACACGTGGTGGAGACCGTCGGGCCGCGCACGCTGCGGCAGGGGCTGTATTTCGCCGGCGGCCTGGCATTGCTGCTGGCCACGTTGTGGCCGAGTTACCAGAAGATCGGGCGCTACAGCTTCGCGATTTACGGCGTCGTGGTCTTTCTGCTGCTGCTACTGGTGATTGATCGCTATGGTGTTGATCTGCCGATGATCCCGGTTCGGCGCAACACGCGGCGGTGGATCGACTTCGCGGGGCTATTCTCGATCCAGCCGTCGGAGTTCATGAAACCGGCGCTGATTCTGGCGCTGGCGCGATATCTGCGATATCGCGATTCGTATCGGCGGCTACTGGGGTTGATCGCGCCGTTTCTGCTGACGATGGTGCCGATGGTGCTGATCCTGAAGCAGCCGGACCTGGGCACACTGCTGATGTTGCTGCCGGTGTTGTTCGCGATGTTGTTTGTGGCCGGGGCGCGGCTGCGGCATCTGCTCTTGGTGATTGTTGTCGGGGCGGCGACGATGCCGCTGTTCTACTACTTCGGGATGCACGACTATCAGCGGCAGCGCATCCAGGTGGTCTTCAAGCAGGGGACCGACGACGAGCGCTGGCACATGAACCAGGGCTATCAACTGCGACAGTCGAAGATCGCGCTGGGTACGGGCGGGGTCTGGGGTGAGGGCTTCGGCCACGGGATGTTCGTCGAGCACGCTCTGCTGCCGGAAGAGCAGAACGACTTCATCTTCGCCATCATC
>JAFGRR010000081.1 GCA_016935035.1 Phycisphaerae bacterium
AGCGGCGGCACTGGCCACACTGGCCGGCTGCCAGGGCACCTCGTCACGAGGCGGCGACTTGACCCAGCGGCCCCTCTTCACGTTCGACGAGAGCGAAGTTGACACCTACCTGCGGATAGCACGCGAGATCGAGCCCGAGTTGGGCAAGCGCGTGGTACACCTGGGGCGCAAGAACATCGGGCAACCGTACGACATCTATCTGCTGGGCGAATTCCCGTACGAGTACTACGATGCCGAGCCGATCTACTGCCTGAACAAGAGCGACTGCCTGGTGTTCAGCGAGCACATGTACTCGATGGCGCTCAGCCGCGACTGGTGGGAATTCCTGCGGACCCTGCAGCGCATCCGTTACCGTGACGGCATCATCAGCATGCTCACACGAAACCACTACGGCCTCGCCGACTGGAACCCCAACAACGCCTTCCTGTTCGAGGATATGACGACGAAGCTGGGCGGCGGCCAGGCAAGCGTGCCGCTGCACCAGGTATGCAGACGGGCGAAATTCTTCGAGAAGTACGGCATCGGCCAGGACATTCCCGACCAGCCGATTGCCGACCACTACATTCCGAAGGAGAGGATTCCGGAGATTGCCAGCGAACTGCGTGACGGCGATTTCGTCAACATCGTGCGCGGCAGCGCGGAATCTCAGTGGGTCGGGCACACGGGCCTGATCGCAATTGCCCCGGACGGCACGCCTGATTTCCTGCACTCGGCCAAACCTGCCGTGCGTGAGCAACCGCTCGTCGAGTACGTCAACGGCGATACGCGTTGCGTCGGGATCAAAATCCTGCGGCTGCGGCCGGACGCCGAGAAGATCATGGCCGAAACGCTGGAGAACTCGCCACTGGCAACGCCGGTGAGCGAAGGTGCGTTGCTGGCGGCGTTACAGGCGTCGCCGCTAGTCGGGCCCGGCACGCCGCCGTCGTTCATGTACGACTGGGCCGGTGCCATGCACCGGCAGGCGTACCGGATCGAGTACGACACGCCGGTGGACGCGGAATTGCAGGCGACGCTGGAGAAGATCGACAAGGCGATCGGCGGCGAACTGGGCATTCCCGAGGACGAGCGGGCGTTCGGCGTGCTGGATCTGTCGGATCTGCGGCTGGCACTGGTGCGGCCGGACAGCATGTTCTACGCAGCCAGCGTCCCGAAGATCTGCATTGCGCTGGCGTATTTCGAGACGTACCCGGAGGCGATCGACAATCTTGACCCTGAGGTCGAGCGCGAGCTGAAGCTGATGATCAAGCACTCAGACAACGAGCTGGCGCCCAAGTACTGCGGGCTGATCGGGATCGACAAGATCCTGGAGATCATCCAGTCGAAGAAATACGGCTTCTACGACCAGGAACATGGCGGCGGACTGTGGTGTGGGAAACCCTACGGGCCGAGCGACATACGCATCGGCGACCCGCTGATGGATCACTCGCACGCGGCGACCGTGCGGCAGTGCCTGCGTTACTACCTGATGATGGAACAGGGCCGGCTGGTGAACGTGGCGGCCAGTGCCAGGCTGAAGGAGATCTTCGCGGCGCCTGAGTTCGAACACGGCCAAGCCAAGTTCGTGAAGGGCCTAGCGGGCCGGCCGGTCTACATACTCCGCAAGAGCGGCACCTGGGAGGACTGGCGGCTGGACACGGCGCGTGTCACGCACGCCGATCGCGTGTATTTGCTGGCCGGCATGACGCATCATCCGCAGGGTGATGAATACCTGGCGCGCATGGCCGCGGCCATCGACGATGCTCTTTGTGGAGAGTAAGCAGCGACGCGTCCTAATCCACGCTACTGGAGATCACGCTCAATGCCGGTTTTTGATCTGCCCCTTGATGAACTGAGCAGCTATGCCGCACCGCCCAATGAGCCGGCCGACTTTGACGAGTTCTGGGCACGCACACTGGCCGATACCGACAAACACCCGCTGAGCGCACGCTTCGAGCATGTCGAGGATTCGCTCTATCGGCTGATCGATGTGTATGACGTGACTTTCAACGGCTTCGGCGGACAACCGGTCAAGGGCTGGTTCATCGAGCCCGCCGGAACCGACACACGCAGGCCGTGTCTCGTCTCATTCGTCGGTTACGGCGGCGGCCGCGGCCTGCCGACGGATCACCTGGCGCCCGCCGTGGCCGGACTCGCGCACTTCGTCATGGACACTCGCGGACAAGGATCAGGCTGGTCCGCCGGCGAGACAGCGGATCCCGACGGCAGCGGCCCACACTACCCCGGCTTCATGACGCGCGGCATCGAATCACCGGAAACATACTACTACCGCCGCATCTTCGTGGATGCCGTGCGCGCCGTGCAGGCGGCCAAGTCACATCCGCACGTGCACGGCGAACGCGTCGCGGTCGGCGGCGGAAGCCAGGGCGGCGGTATCGCGATCGCGGCCGCCGGACTGCTTCAACGCGGCGTCAAGCTGCTACTCGCCGATGTACCGTTCTTGTGCCACTACCGCCGTGCGACCGAGATCACGGATCGAGTGCCGTACTCCGAGATCGCGGGCTACCTGAAGTGTCACCGCGACCGCGTTGACGCGGTGTTCAAGACGCTGGCGTACTTCGACGGGGTAAACTTCGCCGCCCGTGTCAGAGCGCGCGCGATGTTCTCGGTCGGCCTGATGGACATGACCTGTCCGCCGAGCACGGTCTATGCGGCGTACAACCAACTGCGCGGCGAGAAGGACATCCGCGTGTACGACTACAACGACCATGAGGGTGGCGGATCGCCGCATGTCATGGAGCGACTGCGTTTCACGCTGGCACACCTGTGACACAGTCTGAGCGCGGCTCTGTGGTGGCGACGCGCCACTTTTGCGCGTGTTGACCCGGCTATGTGTAGAACTGTTCTGACGCCCAACGGCACACCGCACTGCTTAACTGTCCCC
>JAFGRR010000650.1 GCA_016935035.1 Phycisphaerae bacterium
CGCCTCGTACGCCCGCTGGCAATACGTGACGCGCTCGCCGAATATCTGCCGCGCGTTTTCGAGCGCCTCCGGATCATACGTACTGACCGCCGCCCCCGACTCGATCATCGCTCCGATGACGTTGATCGCCGGCGCCTCACGCACGTCGTCGGTCTTGGGCTTGAACGCGATGCCCCAGACCGCGATGTGCTTGCCCGACAGGTCAGCGCCGAGGCGTTCGCGAATCCGCTCGATCATCCGCGTCCGCTGCCGCTCGTTGCGGTTATGCACCGATTCCAGCAGCTCGCACGATGCGCCGGCCGACCGCCCCGTGCTGGCCAGCGCCTGCACGTCCTTCGGGAAGCAACTGCCGCCATAGCCCACGCCGGGATACAGGAAGTGGTGCCCGATGCGCGCGTCCGCACCCATGCCGCGGCGGACTTCGTTGACGTCGATGCCGAGCCGCTCGCAGATCTCCGCGATCTCGTTGATGAAGCTGATGCGCGTCGAGAGATAAGCGTTGGAGGCGTACTTCGACATCTCCGCCGCGATACGGCTCATAACCAGGATCGGGCGATTATTGCGCACGAAAGGCTTGTACAACTCGACGAGCAGGTCGGCGGCGTCGGCATCGTCGGCGCCGATCACGACGCGATCGGGCCGCAGAAAGTCGTCCAGCGCACTGCCTTCTTTCAGAAACTCGGGATTGCTGACCACCTGGAAGGGATGGTTGGTGTTGGCCCGCAGGATCTCGGCCACGCGTGCGCCGGTTCCGACCGGCACGGTGCTCTTGTTGACCACGACGAGCGGGCCGGTCATGGCCTTGCCGACCGCCTCCGCCACGGCCTCGACCGCTGACAGGTCCGCCGACCCGTCCGCCCGCGGGGGAGTTCCGACGGCGAGAAAGACGACTTCGGCATCCGCGACGGCGTCGGCTATCCTCGTCGAGAAGCGCAGCCGCTCCGCCGCCATGCTCATGCGCATCAGCTCTTCGAGCCCCGGCTCATATATCGTGCACCGTCCGCTGGACAGCTCCACGACCTTGGCCGCGTCCTTGTCGACGGCCGTCACGTCATTGCCGCTGTCGGCGAAACACGCCGCCGTCACCAGCCCTACGTACCCGCTTCCAATCACACCGATCCGCATCGATCACTCCCAGACAGGGCGGCAGACACCCCCAAGAGCGCCGCAATCCCCGAGTGCCGTCTCAGGGCCGAAGGCCTATACTAGCGACTCGCCGAACCGCGCTCCACCACGCTTGCACGGCCGGCACCTAACCTTTCACCGCAGGAGAACCGGCGTGCGCATTCTGGTTACCGGAGCAGCGGGCTTCATCGGCTTCCACCTCGCCGAGCGTCTGCTCGCCGAGGGTCACACCGTTGTCGGCCTCGACAATTTCGCCAGCGGCCAGCCGGCCAACGCCGACGCCCTGCGCCAGCATTCCGCCTTCACCTTCGTCGAGCACGACCTGATCCAGCCGCTGACGCTCAAGCCCGAATTCGACCAGATCTACAACCTGGCCTGCCCGGCCTCGCCCGCCGATTTTGACCGCATCCCGCTGGAGATCATGGCCGTCTGTTCCGACGGCGTGCGCAACTGCCTCGATCTTGCCCGCGCTGCCGGCGCCCGCCTGCTCCACACCAGCACCAGCGAAGTCTACGGCGATCCCCAGGAGCACCCGCAACGCGAAACCTACTGGGGCAACGTCAACCCGATCGGCCCGCGCGCCTGCTACGACGAGGGCAAACGTTTCGCCGAAGCCCTCCTGGTCTCGTGCGCCGCCCAGCACGGCGTCACCGTCCGAATAGCACGCATCTTCAACACCTATGGCCCGCGCATGCGCGGCGACGACGGCCGGGCCTTGCCGAACTTCATCAACCAGGCCCTCGACAACCAACCGGTGACCGTGCACGGCGACGGCAGCCAGACCCGCAGTTTCTGCTACGTCACCGATCTGGTTGATGGTCTCGTACGGCTGATGAACGGCGACATCGTCGGCCCGGTCAATCTCGGCAACCCGGTCGAGATCACCATGCTCGAAGCCGCCCGCGAAGTCATCGCCCTGATCGGCAGCACCAGCACGATCGAGAATTTGCCGCGTCCCAAGGATGACCCGAATCTGCGTCGCCCGGACATCAGCCGGGCCCGGCGCGAACTCGGTTGGTCACCTCAGGTCGATCGCGCCGCTGGCTTCGCCCGCACCGTCGATTGGTTCCGCCAGATGCGCTCCTGACGCCGTTATTCCGTGGGTCCGATTAACACGTCGGCCTTATCAGCCCTCTCGCGCCGCCAGCGTCCCAGATTAGTAGGCCAGAGCATCCCTGTGCCCGTCGCGGTCCGCCTCGCCAAAGCTGCGCACTTTCCGACGCGATAACACCCATGGCTCCGGAGGTTTGCCGAAGCGGGAGAGCGTGCGTTGTCACAGCAACCTGGATGTGCCGAATTGGCGACCGGTTTGCCGGTTGTCGCGCCTGGGGTATTTGATGCGCGCCCGCTGGACGTGCTGGGACCGCTTCAGCGGATCGACGCGCTCTGCGCCGAGAACGAGATCCTCGGTCGCGAACTCCTGCGTTGCAACGACCAGCTTAACCTCATGTTCGACATCACGACACATGTCGCCGTGCTCGACGATCCCGAGCGGATCGAGGCCGGCGTGTTGGTCCGCTGGGGCAATACGCTCAACGCCGCCGCCGTCTACGTCGAGCATGACGGCGAGCTTGTCCCGCTTGAAGTCACGACGACCACGCCGATCCATGCCTTGTCCGAGGCCGAACTCATCACCGGCCTGATGAAGAACGAGATTGAACGCTGCCGCGCCAAACACCAGACCATGCACGTCAGCCTGTCCGCCGAACGCCAGGCGGCGCTCGGCGCCGCTGACGCGTTGCTGGGAGCGCTGCGACGCCCCGACGAGCCACCCCGCGTCGCCATCGCGCTGCGTGCCCCCAACCAACCGATGTTCGACGGGCGCGATATGCTGGCGTCGGAATCGGTGCTGACCTATGGCGGTCACATTCTGGCCAACGTAGTGATGGGACGCCGGCTGCGCAATGTCGGTCTCGAAACCGTCAGCGCGCTGGCTGCCGCCATCGACGCCAAGGACCAGTACACACGTGGTCACTCCGAGCGTGTCGGTTTCCTGGCGAGCCTGGTTGGAAGCACGCTCGGCATGTCCGGCGGGCAACTCCAGATGTTGGAATGGAGCGGATTGCTGCACGATGTGGGCAAGATCGGGATCGCCGAGTCGATCCTGAACAAACGCGGGCGTCTGACAGTCGACGAATACGAGGTCATTAAGAAACACCCACGGCTCAGCCACGAAATGCTGAAGCCCGTCGCGGCGCTCACTCCCGTTCTAAGCGCCGTTCTGCACCATCACGAGAATCATGATGGTTCCGGCTATCCGGACGGATTGGCCGGCGATGTGATTCCGCTCGAAGCCCGCATCATCCACGTCGTCGACATCTTCGACGCCCTGACCTCCACGCGTGCCTACCGGTCGGCATATGGGCTCGACCGCGCGCTCGGCATACTGGCGGATGGCATGGGTAGTACGACGGATCCACAAATCACGACCGCGTTTGTTGATGCCATCCGCGACTACATCGAACAGCGACACGCGGACTTTCAGCGACGCTTTGGCCACTTAAACGACGACCAGTGCCACGAAGTCGCCGCCGCGTGCGACCGCACCGATCGGCAAGGAGCGCGACCATGATCTCCCACGCTAACCGACGCGAGCTTTCTGTTCGCCTGCTGGCGGCCGCGATTACGGTGGTCAGTCTTGGGGCACTGCACTCACTGTCGACAAACGCCGTCCGGCCGCCGGAGACCACAGTCTTCGCGCTGGTCTTCGCCGTCTGCGGAGCCTTCATGCTGATAGCGCGTGGGCTGGGACGCGGCGTTGCCACGGGCCTGGGCGTGGTTATCGCACTGAGCATCTCCATCGCGCTCTCGAACCTGACGGGGGCCGGCGCCGCGGGCAACACGGTCTTCATGTTGGTGGCCATCAGCCTGATGGTGTTCGTGGGACGCATCGCCGGCGTCAACGACCACGTTGACGGCCAGCCGTTCGCGGCCGGACGAAACAAGTCGGGCGCCTCCCAGGTGGCGGATTCCCGGCCCGACAGCATTGAGCAGACGCTTGGCACGCTCGCCTCCGACTTCTGTATCTGGACCACCACGGACATGGTGCGCGGTGGCGGCACAGCACCGCCCTGGCCTGGTTTCGCGCGATTCGTGCGCCGCCTGCTTGCCGAGCGTCTCGATGCCGCTGATGTCGAAGTCTACGAGGTTGTGCCCGGCCAGCCGCGCCTGCGTCCGCTGGCCGCCAATGAGGCGCAGGTCGAGCATCCGCCGCTGGCCGACACCGGTGTTCTCGGCGGTGCTATCCGCAGCAACGAGATTCACGTTGATTCGGAAGACTCAACCGAGACCGCTAACGTCGGTGGCATCAACCGCATTCCCCGACAACGCTGGGCCTGGGTGCTGCCGCTACGTGTCGCCGACCAGTCTGTTGGCGTCGTGACCGTTGGCCGCATAGGACTGGAGTGCAATCGGCGCCTCGGCGTGGCCCATGCCGTTCGGGATCTGCTGCAACTGTTCTGGGCCCACGTCGCCGGATTGCAGGCCCTGGGTCAGGCTCGTTGCACTGATACGCAGACCGGGCTACTGACGCGTGCCGCCCTGCTTGATGCGTTACGTGACAACGCTCTAGCGGACGTGTACCGCGACGAACCCGTCGCCGTCCTGGCGGTATCGCTCGAGGGCCTGCGGCGGCTGGACGACCGCTCGCAGTGGTCCGAGCGCGACGAACTTATCCGCCGGGTTGGTGACACGCTGTGTCGTCGCTTGCACAGCGATGATCTGGTGGCGCGCTTTGCGGACGACCGCTTCGTCGCGGTGATGCGCCGCACTGATGCCGTGCTGGGTGAAGTGGCCGGCTGTCGTTTGCTGGATTTTCTCCAGGGCGAAGTTCTTGATCGCATCGATCCGGGCACCACGTTGGGAGTCAAGTTGCGCGGCGGCATGGCCGGCGGTAACCCGGAGCGTGTCGCGCCGGAGCTGCTTTTGTCACAAGCGCTTCTGGCCATCGATGATGCACGAGTCGCTGGCCATAGATTCGCCGTCGCCGGTGCCAGCGAGAGAGTTGGTCCGGTCGGCGCCCCGAACGCCGGGCATTGTGGACTGGCCCAGCGCTGATTATGCAAGTCGGCCAATCTGCCGAAAACAAGAACGGCAGCCGTGATTGAAGGCGGCTGCCACAGAGGACTCCAGGAGGAGGGTCGCAACGTGTCTCAAATCAAGGCATTTCGGACAATCAGCTTGATCGAGCTGGCGGTAGCCGTGGTGGCACTGGCGATCGTCGCTGCGTTGACCGTGCCACGCTTCTCGCAGGCGGCCGAGCCCGCCGCCACTCCGCCCCTGCAAGTCAAGCTCGATCTCCTGCGCAACGCGATCGAACGCTACTGCTATGACCACGTGGCCTGGCCGGGACAGAAGGGTGATGGGACGCGTGCCGGCGGCAGCCCCGCTGCCTTCATCGCCCAGCTCACGCAATACACCGACGCCGAGGGCATTGTCTCGCCGGTCAAGACGGAGCGATTCTGCTACGGGCCGTATCTTGCGGATGGCATGCCCGCTTGTCCGGTTGGGGCCCTGAGTGGGGCCAATGACGTGTTCGTGGTCAATGACGATGGGCCACCCCGCTACGAACCATCGCGGTCGGACGCGGCTTGGCTCTTCAACTGCCGAACCGGGACGATCGTCGCGAACACGGACGCGGTTGATGCCGATGGCATCCGCTACGACGAGTACTGACCACGAGCCGCGCCTTGCGCCTGGATAGAGAACGGGCCCGGACATTCAAGAACGATGTCCGGGCCCGCGTTGTTATGCATATGTGGCCGAAACAACAGACCGGCCTCAGTCATCGCGCAGCGTCAGGCCCTCGTGCCCGACGCTACACTCGCAAACTTGCGCTAGTCGCGGTCTGGCATTTGCAGATCGCCGAGTCCGCTTCCAAAAGCCTCGCCGAGACCGCCGCGGCGTTCCTTGCGCTGCGGGCGATCCTGATAGGGTTCCTGCCCTTCCTCGCCGCCCTCGCCGGCCCAGTCGGCCCGCTTCTTGGAGAGGCCGATCTTCCGCTCTACGGTATCGACGCGCAGAATCTTGACGTCGATCTCGTCGCCGATCTTGACCTCGTCCTGCGGGTTCTCGACCTTGTGGTCCGCGAGTTCGGACACGTGCAGCAGACCCTCGAGATCGGGCTCGAGTTCGACGAACACGCCGAAGTTGGTGATCTTGGTGACCTTGCCACGCACGACCATGCCGGGCTGGTAGCGCTCAGGGACGGCGCGGACCCACGGGTCCTCAACCATCTGCTTGAGGCCCAGGGCCACTCGCATCTTCTCCTGGTCCACCGAGAGGACCACGCAGCGGATGGCGTCGCCCTTCTTCAGCAACTCGGACGGGTGGCTGACCTTCTTGGTCCAGCTCATATCGCTGATGTGCAACAGCCCGTCGATGCCTTCCTCGATCTCGACGAAGGCGCCGTAGTTGGTCAGGTTGCGGACCGTCCCCTCGACCACCGTGCCCGGCGGGTACTTCTGGGCAACGGTCGTCCACGGGTTGACCTCGGTCTGCTTGATGCCGAGCGAGATCTCCTGTTTGTCCTTGTTGACATCCAGGACGACGACTTCGATATCGTCGCCGGCGTTGACCACCTCGGACGGGTGGTTGATGCGCCGTGTCCAGCTCATCTCGGAGATGTGCACGAGACCCTCAATGCCGGGCTCGAGCCGGACGAACGCGCCGTAGTTGACGATGTTGACGACCTCGCCCTTGATGCGTGTCCCGATCGGGTAACGATCGCCGACGCGCTCCCACGGGTTCTCTTCCTTCTGCTTCAGACCAAGCGCGATCTTCTCACGCTCACGGTCGATGTTGAGAACCTTGATCTCGACTTCCTGGTCGATCTTGAGCATCTGGCTGGGGTGCTCGATGCGATCCCAGGACATGTCCGTGATGTGCAGCAGACCGTCGATGCCGCCCAGATCGACGAACGCGCCGAAGTCGGCGATGTTCTTGACAGTGCCCTTGCGGAGCTGGCCAACCGCGATCTCTTCCATCAGCTTGGCCTTGGCCGTCGCGCGTTCTTCCTCGATCAGCTTGCGGCGTGAAATGACGACGTTACGTCGCTCCTTGTCGATCCGCAGGATCTTGGCCTGAATCTCGCGGTCGATGAACTCGCCGATCTCGGCCGGGCGGCGGATGTCAACCTGCGACGCCGGCAGAAATACCGGCACGCCGATGTCCACCAGCAGGCCGCCCTTGATCTTGCGCAGCACGCGGCCGGTGACGGTGTCGCCCTCGGCGCACTCCTCGACGATGCGTCGCCAACTGATGAGGCGATCGGCTCGTCGTTTCGAGAGCAGGATCAGGCCGGTATCCGCCTCGATGTCTTCGAGCAGTACCTGAATCACGTCGCCGACGTCGAGTTCGGTGGGGTCTTCCCACTCTTCCAGCGCGACGATGCCCTCGCTCTTCAGCCCGACATCCACCATCACCTCGTGATTGGTGATGCCAATAACCCTGCCCCTGAGAATCGTGTCATCGCTCGCGACCAACTTCGTGTCGCCAATCGACTTCGTCAGCTCCGAGTGCAGCTCGGACACTTCGCCGAAAGCCTCGACAAGCTCACGATCAATGTCGGCATCCGTAACGTCAAGGTCTCTGATAAGTGTTTTGTCAACCATAGGTTTGCGGGGGAGTTCCCTGCCTGGGGTAACCGACGACAAACGCGGTGTGATTGACGCTCGCGACTGGCCGGCCCGAGGCTTAGGGAGGGGGGTTAGGAGCCAGCGCTGCTCGCGGCGAACCACTCGCCGCGTTCTGAGAAGCGCGAACAGCTAATCTACCGTCATTCGGGGGTTTATGCAATAACGATATCGGAGCTGCCGCCGCGATTCCTCGTCCGGGCGCGGCCGGCTCAGGCCAGCATCAGACGCAGGCCGGCGATCGCCAGCAGGACCTGAAACGCCACACGGAGTTGCCGCACGGGCAGTCGATGCGTGAGCCCGGCACCACGCCAGGCACCTAGCATCGCTCCCGGCGCCAGGCATGCGGCCAACAGGAATCCCGGCCAGGCCCCGTCTTGCAGGGTTGTCATTCGCGAGATCGCAACGCTCTGCATGAGCGCCGTTGTGATTGAGACGGGCAGGATTACGACTGCGGAATTCGCGATAGCGTTTCGCAGCCGCACGCCCAACGCCATTCTCTGGGCCGGAACCGCCCACACGCCGCCCCCGATGCCCAATAGCCCCGCGATCACTCCCGCCGGAAAACCCGCCAGCGGCCCATACACGCGTGCTCGCCATCCCACGGGGCAGTGGTCGCGTAAGCTTCGCTCGTCACCCGCCTGGGCCCAACTCTGGTACAGGTTCAGCGCCGCCACCAACTCGAGGAAGCCGCCGAAGATTCGGCGGAGCAACAGCGTCTGCTCCCGCACGAACAAGCTTGATAGCGCCACTCCCAGCAGCACGCCGACCAACGCGAGCGGGATCATGCCGCGCGCAATGGACGGAACGATGGCCCCGGCCCGCCGGTGACGCATGATCGCGGGAACCGAGAGGACAGCCGATGTCGCGATGGCCCCGAGTTTGAACAGGTGGAATGATTCCGGCCCGAATTTCTGATCGCCGAGCACGAACCACATCGCCGGGATCATGACGATGCCGCCGCCCACGCCCAGCATCCCGCCCACCAGTCCGGCCCCGAGACCGATACCGAGCAGGGCAAGCACCAACTGGACTGTTAACCACTCTGGCATAGCGTGTCATCGTAGCTGTGTGCGGGGTTTCTGCAAACCGCGCCGCATCATCTGGTGATCGCGATATGATCTCGCAAGGCGGTGCCGCGTTTCGACAAGCGGGTCGCCTGGGAGCAATTGATATGGCTCGACGCCGCGTTCGCACGCTTGTCATGGTCTTGGCGCTGGTTGGCGTCGCAGGTCTGGGTTCCGGCTTGGCCTATCGCCTGGCGACGGACATGCCGAAGCGTTTCGGCGTGGTGACTGAGGGGCATCTGTACCGCAGCGGCGACGTGACGCCGACGCAGCTCGGCCGACTGAAGCAGCGCTACGGCGTTGGCCGTGTGATCTGTCTGCTCAACGCGGAGGCGCCCGAGACCATCGCCGAACGCGAGGCGGCACGAGGTCTGGGCATCGAGTGGCAGAATATCCCGTTGACCGGGGATGGCGCGAGCACACCTGAGGATCGGGTGGCGATCCTGACGTTGCTACTTGACGAGGCGGCGTCGCCGACGCTGGTTCACTGTGCGGCCGGCGCGAATCGTACGGGGCTTGCCATCGGGCTTTACCGCATACATCACGATGGCTGGGACTATGAGCGGGTGTTGGCGGAAATGAAGGACTACGGCTTTGAGGATTTGCCGAAGCACGCCAATCTGCGCTCAGCACTGACCGAAGCTGCTACCGCTGCTCGCACGTCCTCGGCGCCGACTGGTGCTGGGGCCGGGCCGTAGGTGCAACTGGTTCGTGCAGTTATGAGTTCTCCCGTTCTTTGGAACTTGGCTGATTCGTATCTAGCCCGGGAACCTCGACCTTGTGCTCGAGGTTCCCATCAGGCGTCAGGGATAGATGTTTGTGGCGTAGCGACGACGCGGATCAGGCGACGAGATCGCAGGGCTGCTGGCCGAAGCGTGCCCGCAACTGTTCGATGATCTCCGCGTGACGCTGGCAGACGCGCGATTCACTGACACCCAGCACCGCGCCGATCTCGGCCATGGTCAATCGCTCGTAGTAGTACAGGACGATGATTAAGCGATCCTGTTCCTTCAGACCACGGGTAAGGTGTTCGCGGATTAGTTCACGCTCGGTGTGCTGCGCGGGCCCGGGTTGGGGATCCGCGGGTACGAGTGAACCCACTCGGGTCTCGTCGCGACGATCCATGGTGGTCTCCAGCGGTACGCAGTGCGATGCCAGCACCGTTCTCTTCATCTTGACGAATTTGTGAATGGGCAAGCCCATTTCGTCGGCGAGTTCGTTAGCGGTCGGGCGACGTCCCTCGATGGCCTGGAAGTGGCCCTCGGCACTCGTCATCGCACGCTCGAAGTTCCGCCCGGAGCGGCCCAGCGGGTC
>JAFGRR010000651.1 GCA_016935035.1 Phycisphaerae bacterium
CAGCAGCCGCCAGACAAGCTGCCGCGCCGCGACCCAACACCACGCTGCCATCGCGACTATCGTCAGCACCGCCCGCTGACTGACCGCCAGCCGCAGCCAGCGATCCAACACGAACTGTACGACAATACCAATCAGAACCGCGACGGCGACGTGCACCGCGCCTTCCAGCCCCATGTACAACCGGCACCGTCGGCGCAGTGTCGCCAGCGGCCGTAGCAGGCACTCGGCCACACGTGGGTCTGCAAATCGTGCCGGCGTCGCGCTCACAGCAGTTGGCACCTCCGCCGCACAGCCCACTCCGTTGCCAAGAGAACCGCCAACACCGCCATCACCCACCAGCGATCCCACAGGTCGCGCCGTGGGCCGCGTTCGGTGCGCGTCTCGGCCGCCGACTCGATCCAGTTTGGCAGGGCGCCGGCGTCGGCAATCGGCACGAACTGGCCGCCGGTGCGCTCGGCCAGTTCGCGCAGCTCATCAGCGCGCATTCGCACGGATCGCATCTCCAGGTCCGGGCGCTGAACGCGCAGGTACTGCATCAGTACCTCGTCGTCAGTGCCGCCTGGCAACATAACGCGCAGCAGCGCCACGCCATCAGCATTGAACGAGATGCGGCCGGCGTACCAGCCGTCGCGGCCGGTGATGGCCGTCAACGTTGTCTGCCCAGTCGAACCGTCGGGGGCCTCCAGTATCAGCGCGATTTCCGGGCTGGCCAGCGGCATGAACTGTTCATCCAGCACGCGGGCCTCGACCCGCACGTCGGTACCGGTCGCCACGACATCGCGGTCAAGGACGATTGTGCCGCGACTGCTAGTGCTGCGCCGGCGAGCATCCGCGAGATACCGCACCAACTGCACCCAGAACCGGTTGTAGTACGCCTCGCCTGTCGCGCGCCAGCGCCACGTGCCATCCGTTCCAAGGAACGCCGTTCGCCCGGCACCGAACGGTTGCACGACCAGTACCGGGTCGTGCGGCGACTCAGACGTCTCGCTACCCTGCGGTACGAGCAGCGGCTGTGCCAGTGGCTTGACACGCCGCACCGGGAACGTCCACCACGTCGCGGGCAGCGCCGACCAGATGAGCTGATTGGTCTGCGCATCGCCGCTCAACGCCGTGACCGGGTGTTCGCGTGCCGCGTCCGGCACAGACAGCCGCGAAGAGCGTGTGTGAAACGCCCCGCCGCCGCCACGCAACACGCCGGCTTCCGGGTCCGCCACGACCGGCAGTGCTGCAACGAGGTCTGCCAACCGCTCGTCACCCACGAAACGTGCCGCGAAGTGCGTCCCAGCCTGGTACAGCAGCCCACCGCCGAACTCGTCGACGAAGCGCCGAACCACACGACCCCAGGCGGCGTCGAACTCGTCCGGATTCGGGTCCAGCAGAATCAACGCGTCGTAGGCAAAGACGGCCGATGGTTCGCGCGGCAGCTCGACGATGGTCTTGTTGCCGTCCCGCACTGCCTGCGCGTTGGCGGATTGCAGCCAGCACGACAACTCGACGGTATTGTCGCGCTCCAGCAAACGCGTGAGGTAGCGGTAATCGTACGAAGGGTGCCCGGCGACGATCAGCACACGCAGTTGGTCGTCCAGCACGCGGACCGGCGTCGCGCGCGTGTTATCCTCCGTGTTCACTTCGCTCGCCAACGGTTGCACGCGCGCGCGGTACACGTACTGCCCGCCTTCGCCCGGGTCCACTGTAAACAGTACGGGCTCCGCCGCTTCATCAACGGTCACGCGTCGCGTTGCGACCTCACGCTCGGCCAGCGCCACGCCGCCGCTCATCTCCACCACGCCTAGCGACACTTCGAGTTCCGCCGCCTCGAATCCGTTGACGCCGAGATCAACACGCACCTCGAACGGATCGCCGCGCGGGACGGCGGTCGGCGCCGCCAGCCCCGAAATGCGCACATTCGGCGGCTCCTCGGTATCGCCAACACCCACCGCGAACACCGCGATGCCCGGGTGCCGCAAATACGCCGCGATCTCGCCGACCGACATGCCGCGATTGATGGCGCCATCTGTCAGCACGACGACACCAGCGATCGGCTGGCCGGCCGTCGGCGCGCACGTATCCTGAATCGACTGACCCAGGTCGGTTCCACCGGCGTCCGGCGCAATCGCCACGATCGGCAATGACGCCGTGTTCGGATCGTCTCTGGTCGGCGAGGCAGTATCCCAAGGCAACGGCCGGCTCACGGTCGTCTGGCCGAAGGCATGCAGCGAGACCTCATTGTGATCCGCCAGACGCCGCAACCATGCATAGTCGTTCGCCTCCAGCAACTCACGCACGCGTTCGCCACGCGACGGCCGCACGGACGAGGCGGTGTCACCGTCGCCGACGTCGCGCACATCCATACTGGCCGACTCATCGACCAGTACCACGGTCCGTGCCGCCGTCGTGCGCTCAACATATGT
Organism: Phycisphaerae bacterium; assembly: GCA_016935035.1. Classification (GTDB taxonomy): domain Bacteria; phylum Planctomycetota; class Phycisphaerae; order UBA1845; family Fen-1342; genus JAFGRR01. Next base: position 2,412 of record JAFGRR010000651.1, read on the forward strand.
CACCAACACCGGCCGCAACGCTATGACGACAAGGATCATCAGCACCAGGCAGCGCAGCGCCGCCAGCACCTCGCGCACCAGCCACTCAGCTCCGACCCGCCGCTCGCGGCGATACATCCATATCGCCGCGCCGCACAGAGCAACAGGTACGAGCAATCCGAGCAGCCGCAGCCAGCCGTCCGGCAATGCAGCGAACTCCAGCACTTCACGCTCGACCTGTCTCGCCGCCAGCAGCATCCGCCTCAGCGCTCCTCATGCGACTTGAACACACCCAGCCGGCCCACAGTCCGCGCCAATAGACGACCGCGACCAGTGTCGCGCACCGGAGTCACGCGTCCCCACCACCACGCGCAAGCCTGCTCCGCCATCAGCGTCACCACCAGCAACAGCAGCAAGATCGGCCACAGTTCACGCCGCGAGTCCGCCTCCGCCTGACCCGTCGACGCACCGAGAGTCGCGAACGTGTGACGAATCTCACCCAGGGACGCGTCCAACTCAGCACGCGTCGCCCGCCGCATGTCCGACTCGGCCGCGTCGAGATTCACGCACAACGGACGCTCCTCGGCCGCGCCGGAACGCGGCGTGAGCTCGACTGTGTACGTGCCCAATTTGTCGGCGATCGGCCCGCGCATGACAGCACGCTCGACACCGGCCACCTCGGCCTGCTCCAACACACCGCTAGTCGCCGGCGTCTCGGGATAATGCGGTGACCGGAAAACGGCCTGCGGCGCATACTCATCGAGCGACACCACGACATTCAGTGGCTGCCCGCCAACCAGTGACGCCGGATGACCCTCGGACCGGGAGAGATGCTGGACTAGTTCGAGCAGCGTGACGACGTAACTACCGTCAACCGCCGCCGCCCAGTTGTTCCACGCCAGGTTTATGCTTGACGTGAACAGCAGCACGCGTCCGTCGCCGACCCGCCGCTCGATCAGCGCCGGCGTGCTTTCGTCATCGTCAAAACGGGCCAGCACCACGGGCGCCGGCACCGCATCAGACGCCGCGCCCGTCCGCATGTAACGCCGAAATCGCACGTACTCGGACATGCGCCCGGCCTCGTCACCAAGCGCCGTCGCAAGCGCGTGCTCGCCTGTGCGAACCAGGCCGACTGGATGCGCCGACGCGTCAACTGCATCGCTCAGCGGCAGCGGCGCAAGTTCGGCACCATCGGCATGGATGACGCGGTTGAACGCCGCGGCGTCCAACGTGTTATCACCCAATGTCAGCGCCAAACCGCCGCCGGTTTGCACAAAACGCAACAACGCGTCGCGCGCGCCGCTCGCGATCGGCCCAACGTTGCAGAGCAACACCACGTCGTACGCGCGCAAGTCGGCACCATCGAGTTGCTCGGGCGACAGCTCGCTGACCCGCACGCCGGAGCCCAACGGCCCGGGCGGCGCCAGCGCATGCCGCAGCAGAAACACTTCATCCAGCCGGGGATCGGACGCCGGTGCTCCATTGACCACGAGCACCCGTAATGCCTCGCGCACGTGCACCGCGATACACCGCTTGTCATCCAACTCGAAACGATCCGGCTGTCCCAGTCGCGCCGTCAGTGTCGCGAAACCCGGCGTCGCACACGTCACGTCCTGCACGATCGTGCGCATCTCACCAGGCTCGAGTGGCTCCAGCGTGCGGGCCGGCAAAGGCAAATCGTCGATGTCGAATTGAAGCGAGAACCCGTCTGCGCGTTGGTGGCCGAAGTTGGTGACGCGTACGCGTGCCGTCACAGGTATGCCCGCGACAACGTGCGGCTGATCGATCGCCAGCTCGCTAATCGCGACGTTGTCGCGCGACTCTTCGGGCGGCGTCACCAACACCAGACGCAGCCGCCGGGCGTTCAGGCCGTATAGAGCCGCGAACACGCTGTCCTGATTGTTGCCGCGCAACCAATCGCTGGCCTGAAGATCGGATAGCACGAACACATCAATGCGCGCCGCGTCATCCGCCGCCACCAACTTCGCCAACGCGGCGCACAGGCGCGCCGGCTCAGCCCGGGCCACACCCGGCTCCAGCGCTCGCAACGCCGCCCGCGCTTCGGAGCCTGCGGCCACGCCGAAGTGGTCGCTGCTGAAGCACGACTCCGCCGGCCGCGACGTCGTGCGAATCGAAAGCGGCATGCCGCCCGCCTCGTTGGCGATCCAGCTCAGCAGGTTTTCGGCGGCTTCGCGCAGCCGTTCGAAATCAGTGGTCGCCGTCGTGTATTGCAGACTCGCCGAGTCGTCGAGCACAATTACACGCTGCACCGGTTCGGGCCGCCCGAGCAACTCGCCCACCAATCCCGGTCGCACGAACGGCCGCGCCACCATCAGTGCGATCAGCAGCATCGCCAGGCAGCGCAGCATCAGCAGCAGCCAGTGCTCAAACCGCGTGCGCCGCCGATTCTCTCGCTCGGCCTCCAGCACAAAACGCATCGCCCCCCACTCGATCCGCCTGAAACGCCGCCGCGAGAGCCAGTGAATGATGACCGGCACGGCCACCAGCCCCGTCCCACCCAACAAGGCGGCGTTCACGAACCCCAGCGCCAGCAATGCGGATGAGTCCATCAACGCCGCCCCGCCTTCCCGCGCGCCCGCCAACTCAGATACCCACTCAGCACGCCGTCCAGCGGCTCGTGCGTATTCACCGGCACATAATCCGCCCCCAGTTTCAAGCACGTCGCCCGCACCCCGGTGACGAAACGCTCGACCGCGCGCAGATAGCCCGCGCGCAGCGACTGCGGGTCAACCAGCAGGCTCTCATCCTCCTCCAGCCCCTCGAACAGCACGTTCTCATGAAATGGCAGATGCCACTCGTCATCATCAAGCACGTGCATGACCACAATCTCGTGGCCGGCGTGCGCGAGATGTTCGAGACCGGCGATCAACTCCTCGGGCGGCGTCAACAAATCGGAGATCAGGACAACGATCGCCCGCCGCCGCATCTCCGCCGCCAGCCGATGCAGCAGCACCTTCACATCCGTGTGTTCCGCCGGCGACGAATCCTCAAGTAAGGTCAGCAGCGCATCGAGATGCCCCTTGCCCGACCCGCTCGGCAATGTGGCGCGTATCTCGCGATCGAACGTGATCAGCCCCACCGTGTCCTGCTGATTGACCAGCAGCCACGCCAAACCGCCGGCGAGACAGGCGGCATATGCATGCTTGGTCAGCGGCCCACTGCCGTACACCATCGAGTGACTCACGTCGATCAGCAGTTGGCAACTGAGGTTGCTCTCTTCCTCGTATTGCTTGATGTAGAGGCGGTCCTTGCGTCCAAACAGGCGCCAGTCGATGTGCCGCGTGTCGTCGCCGGGCACGTATTGCCGGTGCTCGGCGAACTCGACGCTGTAGCCGCGATAGGCGCTGCGGTGCAAGCCGGAACGCACGCCGGCCGCGATGGCCCGGGCGCGCAGCTCCAGCCCCTTCAGCCGCGCGACCGTCTCAGGATCCAAGTACTTCCGCGACCGCGCCATGCCCGTCCTCGTCCGGTGCGTTCCGCTCTAGCTCCGCCAGCAGACTCTCGACCAGCCGATCCGGGTCGTAGCCCTCTGCCTCGGCGGCGTAGTTTGTGACCAACCGATGCCGCAACACCGGCCGCGCCAACGCCCGAATGTCCTCCGTCGCCACGTGCATGCGCCCGTGCATCGCCGCCCGTGCCTTGCCACCGACCAGCAGGAATTGCACGGCGCGCGGGCCCGCGCCGAACGTCACCATCCGATTTACCAACTCAGCCGCGGTCCCCGAGTTCGCCTCGTCCGGCCGTGTGCCGCGGACCAGCCGCAGCGCGTAATGCACGACACTCGGCGCCACCGGAATCCGCCGCACGATCTCCTGCAACTCGATGATCTCCTCGCGCCGCAGAACCTCGGCAAGCTCGGGTAGCGGCCCGACCGTCGTGCGTTCGGCGATCGCGTATTCGTCGTCGTAACCCGGGTAATCAACGAAGACCTTGAACATGAAGCGATCCTGCTGCGCCTCGGGCAACGGATACGTGCCCTCCTGTTCGATCGGGTTCTGTGTCGCCAGTACAAAAAACGGTGGCTCGATCACATGCCTCACGCCGCCAACCGAGACTTGCGTCTCCTGCATGGCCTCGAGCAGGGCCGCCTGCGTTTTCGGCGGCGTACGGTTGATCTCGTCGGCCAGCAGCACGTGCGTGAAAACCGGCCCGGCCAGGAAGCGGAACGAGCGCTCGCCGGTCGCCCGGTCTTCCTGAATCACCTCGGTGCCGGTGATGTCCGACGGCATCAGGTCGGGCGTGAATTGGATGCGGTGAAAACGCAGGCCCAGGCAGCGTGACAGGCTGCTGATCATCAGCGTTTTCGCCAGTCCCGGCACACCTTCGAGAATGACGTGCCCGCGCGAAAACAGCGCGATCAGCAATTGGTCTATCACCTCATGCTGCCCGACGATCACCTTCGACAGCTCGTCGCGGATGCGCTGATACGCATCGCGCAGACGGGCCAGGCGTTCCACGTCGCCGCCGACGACGTCATCAGCGTTGGTCATGACATTCTCCGCACGCACCGGCCTTCAGCGTTGCATGATCGGCAGGTGCTTGTAGGGAAGCTGCAAGATGATCAGCGCGACCGCCGTTCCATACGTCGGCCCCACTGAATCACCAATCCAAGATCCATCCACCGTCTGAAGTTCGAGCAGCTGACGGCTCAGCGCGGTGTAGTAATCCTCCCACTCGCGCGGCCCGGTCAGGTACATGGCTTGCGCCATGTACAAGTGGGCGTAATAGTCGTGCCCACTGTGGTTCAGGCCTCGCGCCGGTGCCAATGTGTCCATCACGTAATCAAGGCCCTGACGCACGCGCGGCTGGTCATACAATCCCGCGTTATACCAGCACACGACGGCAGCGGCCGAGATCGGCGGTCGGCTCGGACCGCCGTCGCCGACCTGATAAGTAATCCCGCCGTCCGGATTCGACGACTTTTCCAGGTACGCCATCGCACGGTCGATCACGCGCTTGGGAACCGCGATGCCCGCGTTGCGACAGGCCCGCAGCCCCTGCACCTGCGTCACCGTCACCGAGCCCTCGTCACCGCGCGCGTCCGGCGTATAGAGCCAACCGCCGGCGGCACTCTGGCTGCGCGCCGTCAGTTCAACCGCACCTTGCAGCG
>JAFGRR010000082.1 GCA_016935035.1 Phycisphaerae bacterium
GCAGGCGGTGGCGCCGGCCAGGGCCAGCGAGGCGCCCATCAGCTCCAGGAACCCGCGCCGCGAGACGACCTGGGGCCGCAGCCCGGCGTTCGGCGCGGGATCGGCCGAGCCGCCGGGGGGGGGCTCGTGTTCGGTTCCAGTCGGTCGAGGTCCACTCATGGAGACACACCCGTGGTCGCGCTAGCGGTGGCAGGCGGCGCAGTCGTCGGGGGGAGAGACGGCGCCCGCCGCCTCCCGGCGCGGGCCGATCGCGAGCGGATCCTCGCTCGGCGCCCAGTCCATCGCGGTCACCGCGTCGAGCGGTCGCAGGTGGGGCGCCGGCTGCCGGTGGCAGTCGAGGCACCAGCCCATGCTGAGGGGCTCGGCCTGGTACACGCCCGATTCGTCCATCTTGTCCACCCGCCCGTGGCAGGAGACGCAGCCCACACCGCGCCGAACGTGCGCGCTGTGGTCAAAATAAGCATAGTCCGGCAAATCGTGGACGCGGACCCATTCGATCGGCATGCCGCCGGCATAGCTCTGGCGAACGAGCGACAGCCTGTCGCTTTGGCCGAAGATCCGCGCGTGGCAGTTCATGCAGATCTTGGTCGGTGGGATGGTGGCGTGGGCCCCGGTCTCGACCGTTGTGTGGCAATAACGACAGTCCAGTCCGAGTTCACCGACGTGCAGCTCATGGCTGTACGCCACCGGTTGTACCGGCTGATAGCCGACATCGGTCGCACTGGGCGACGCGCCGAACGCCACCAGCAGCACGACGTACAATGGCGCAGTGGCGCCGACAATCGCGATGACGACACGGATGCCGTTCGTCCATTTTGGAAAGACCAGCATTTCGTTCAGATGTGCAACTCCCGGCTTCGGCTCACCATGGGTAACGTGCGCGGGTAGCCTAGCAGCGTTCACGGACGGCTACAACCTATCCCCTCCGGTAACAAAATGGGGGGGCGAATCCCCCGGCAGCTGGTGCGCCCCGGCTGCCGATGAGTTCATTTGTGGTGCCGCGTAAGAGACGCACGTCGGCCGCGCACGGCACGGCAACTCTCAGTATCATACGATTGTATTGCGTGGCCCCCAGCGGAGACGCCTGTGACCGATTTGGCGCAACATATTCACGATTCGCCGCTGGTTGACTCGCATGAGCACCAGCACCCGGAGGCATATTACCTCAAGCACCCGCCGGACGTGTTGCAGGTGTTGTTCGACGGCAGCTACATCGCGGCTGACCTGGTGGTGGCCGGCGCCCGGCCACAGGACATCCAGCACCTGCTGGATGACTCCGACCCCGACATCGCCGGCCGCTTCACGCCGGTGCAACAGGCGTGGGAATGCTGCCGACACACCGGCTATGGCCAGGCTGTGCGTCACATGGCGCGCGACCTGTACGATCTGGATGAGCTGACCGGCAGCGCGCTGGAGGCGGCCCAGAGCCGGCACATCGGCCGCCCACGGCCGGGCGACGGGCTGCGGATTCTCCGCGACAAGGGCCGGATCGATCACGTCCAGATCGACAGCTTCGAAATGCACGTCGAGCCCGACACCCAGGATCCCGCCTTCTTCCTCCACGACATTAACTGGATGCCCCCCGCGGCCGGCGAGCTTCAGCCAACGCTCCTGCACGAAGTCTCCGGCGTAGAGGTTCGTGGGCTGGCCTCACTGCGCGAGGCCTTCAACGCCGCCTTCGAGCGTAACGCCGCCCGCGCCATCGCCGTCAAGACGCAGCATGCCTACGTCCGAACGCTGGCGTGGCAGCCGCGTCATGATTCGGACGTCGCGCGCCACGTCGACACACTTCTGCACGGACGCCACATCGGCCAGGCGGCACAGCTATGCCTGGGTGATTGGTGTCTGGCGCGCGGCATCGAACTGGCGACGCAACACAACCTGCCGATCAAGATCCACACCGGCTATCACGCCGGCCATAGCGGCATGGTTATGGACTGGATTCACCCGGGGCACCTGAGCACGCTCGTTCGCGAATACCCCGAGGCGCGCTTTGTGTTGATGCACTCCGGTTATCCGTACGGCCCGGAGTTGATCGCCCTTGCGAAGCACTATCCGAACGTCTACGTCGACCTGTGCTGGGCCTGGAGCATCGATCCACGCAGCACGACCGACTTTGTCCGACGATTCATCCACGCCGTGCCGTGCAACAAGCTGTTCGTCTTCGGCGGCGACACGATGTGGCCGCAGACCGCTGTCGCATACGCGGAGCAGGCACGTCACTGGCTGACGCGGGCGCTGCAGGCGGAGATCGACGACGGCGTGCTGTCCGAGCGCGAAGCGATCAAGCTGGCGTCGCGTTTCATGCGCGAAAACCAGTACGCGTGCTTCGACATCGAAGGCACGCGCGCCGCGCTGACCAGCTGACGGCCCACCCTGTGGTGTTGGCCCCCGAATCTTGCGTTTCGCCGCCGGACGGCCGACCAGACGTTGGCCGCTACTTAAGACGCCAGGCACCGAGGCCTTGCGCTACACAGGTTTCCCAAGTCGGCTACCCCAATCCGACATCCAACGACATCATTATCGCGAAACCGAACATCGCGCCCGCCGTGGCGAAATCGCTATAGCCGGCCCTTTGCGACTCGGGGATCAACTCCTCCACGACGACGAAGATCATCGCGCCGGCGGCGAAGGCCAAGGCATACGGCAGAATTGACTGCATCGACAGCACCAGTGCCGCCCCCAGCACCCCCGCCATCGGCTCGACCACGCCCGACGCCTGGCCGTACATGAACGCCTTGAAGCGTCCCATGCCCTCGCGGCGCAGCGGCATGGCCACGGCCAGCCCCTCGGGGAAATTCTGCAACCCGATGCCGATCGCCAGCGCGATACCGCCGAACATCATGTCGCGTGCCATGGCGGGATCGGCGGCGTGTCCGACGGCGCCAAAGGCGACACCGACCGCCAGACCCTCGGGGATGTTGTGCAGTGTGATCGCCAGGACGAGCAGCGTGCTGCGCTGCCATGACGTGTGAATGCCCTCCGCCTCGCTGACCTCCAGCCCGAGATGCAGGTGCGGTAGGATCTTGTCGATGAGGTACAGGAGCAGGCCGCCGGCCAGGAAGCCGATGGTCGCAGGTTTCCAATCGCCGCCCGACATCTCGATCGCTGGCGCGAGCAGCGACCAGAAGCTGGCCGCGATCATGACGCCCGCCGCCAAACCGAGCATGCCGTCCATCACTTTCTGGTTGAAGCGTTTGGCGAGCAGCACCGGCGCCGCGCCGGCCGCCGTCATGAACCACGTGAACAACGTGGCGATCAGTGCCAGCATGACCGGATGATGCTGGCTCGCTAATTCGTACAGATATTCACCCATGCAACATCTCTCGACTATCTGGTTCTATGAGGATCTATCGTCACCTGGCGACTTGCGCGGCATGAAGTGCAGCTTCAGAGCGCCGCACACCGGGCACTTGAAGTCGTCCGGCAGATCCTCGAACGACGTGCCCGGCGCGATGCCGCCCTTGGGATAGCCCTTCGCCGGATCGTATTCCCAACCGCACATTGTGCAGACGTACTTCAGCATTGGTCCGTGCCCTTGATCGCCGACCGCCCAGTGCGGGTCGGCGGCGTGCGTGCCTAGACTCTCCAGTAGCGCTCGACATGGTACTGTCCGGGCGTCTTGCGCGTGTGCTCGACGAACCCCTCGGCCGTGATGATCTCCTCCATCGACTCGATCATCTTCGGGTGGCCGCAAAGGAAGATGTGCGTGTTCTCTGGTGTCGGCTTGAGACCCCAGGCCTTCTCTATCGCGCCTTCCCGCCACACAGGCTGCACGAAACCGGTTCGCCCCATCCACCGCACGGGCTCGTCCTCTGGGTTGCTGATCACGGGTATATAGGTGAAGCTCGGGCTCATCCGCTCCAGCATGACCAGTTCGCCGTGATAGCCCAGATCCCACGAATGATATGCACCGTGAATGACGGCAATCTTGCCGCGGCGCGATTCGTGTGTCAGTTCCGAACGGATCATGCTCATGTATGGCGCCAGACCGGTGCCGGTCGCCACCATGATGACGTTCTTCTCGGCCGGCACCTCGTCGAGCGTGAAGTAGCCGGAGCACTTGTTCGACAGCCACAGCCGGTCACCGATCTTCAGGTTGAATAGTCGCGGCGTCAGTTCGCCCGAGCGCACCAGCGAGATGTAGAACTCGAGGTGCTGCCTGGCGATCGAGGCGGATGTTATCGAATAGGCCCGCCTGATGAGCTTGTCCGCGGGGATCTCCTTCGGGTCGGGATCAGACATCGGACAGCGCCCGGCCGAGCCCGGCAGGCCCAACATGGAGAACTGCCCAGCCGTGAAGTCTGGCAACTCCCAACCGTCCGGGACGACGCGCATGGTCATCAACCCGGGGGCGTGTTCGATCTTCTGACTGACGATCGCGTTGGTTCCGTCGGGCATTGTCCGGTTGCCTCCTGATCGTGTCGACTCGTCCGGTTCTAGCGGCAGATATAGCGGCCGGCGTCTCGTCGGCCGTCTTCGTCTTTGGTGCCTCTGGTGCCTGGTGCCCCATGGCTTCAGCCGTGGGGGACTGATTGGCGCTTCGCGGATTCACCGACCAGGTCCCGGATCAGTCCCCCACCCTTGAAAGGGTGGGGCACCCACGGCCGACGAGACGGCGGCCGCTACTTGGGAACGGCTTCGTGCGGGCACTCCTTGACGCCAGCTTTCTTTAGAATCCACATCGCCGGACACCAATGCGTCAAGCCGCTTTGCAGCAGGTTAAGCCCGACAAACGCCGTGAACAAATAGAAACCCGGATGCACCCAGTACCCCAGCGCCAGCGACAGCAGCACGAAAAACCCGGCCATCAGCCGCAGTATGTCGTTCATATACATGACCACCTCCGTTCGGCGGCGAGCCCGTGCGGCTCGCGCATCATCCAACACTTCGCGCCGCGGGACGATCGTAAACCATGAAGTAGACCACTGGGATCACAACCAGCGTGAATACGGTGGACACGAACAATCCGAAGATCAATGCCCAGGCCAAGCCGCTGAAGATCGGGTCCAGCGTGATCGGCCACGCCGCCAGCATCGCCGTGCCGGCGGTCAGGAAGATCGGCCGCAAGCGCACCGCACCGCTCGTGATGAGCGCGTCCTTCAGCGACTTGCCGGCGTCAAACGCGTGATGCACGAACTCGATCAGCAGGATGGCGTTGCGCACCGCGATGCCCGACAGCGCGATCATGCCGATCATCGCGGTCGCGGTAAAGAAGATCGGGTCCTGCCACTGGCCGACCGGGTCGGCGGTCAGGGCGTTCAGCAACCAGAACCCCGGCATGATGCCGATCATCGTCAGCGGGATCGAAATCATCAGAATGAGCGGCATGAGGTAGCTCTTGGTCTCGTAAACCAACAGCATGTAGATACCGAGGCACGCCGCACCGAATGCCAGACCGAGATCGCGGAAGACATCCAGCGTGATGCGCCATTCGCCTTCACCGGCCCAATCGACCTCGAAGCCCGGCGGAATCGCCCACGGCACGCCGCCGCCGTTACTCAGGTAGCTGCGTGCCGCCAACGGTCGGGCCTTGGACTTGTCGAGGCTCACCGCACTGCCGCCCCACTCACCTCGATCGGCCTGTATGTCGAGGATCGCCTCGGCCGGCGCGCGGCCGGCGGTGTCGGCGAAAACGTAGACCACCCGCCGCAGGTTCTTGCGGTAGATCGTCTTGTCCTGCACCGAAGTCTCGACATGGCCGATCTCTGCCAACGGCACCGGCCGGCCGGCCATCCCCACCACGTACAGGTTCTCGATAGCCTCGGGGTATGAGCGTTGGTCCCTCGGCAGCCGCAGGACGATCGGCAGCGGATTCACCTCGTCCGGCCGCTTGAGAATCGAGACCGTGCTGCCGTCGATGGCCGTGCTAACCAGCGCCGCCACCTGCTCGGCGCTGACGCCGGAGAGAGCGGCTTTTTCGGTGTCGAGCACGAATCGCAGACGGGTCTGATCGGCCTCGACCGTGTCGTCCACATCGACCACGGCCGGCTCCGCCTCAAGCCTGGCGCGGACCAGTTTGGCCGCGTTGATGATCTCGTCATAACTGTGATACGGCTGACCGTAGATCTCGGCGGTCACAGTGGCAATCACGGGCGGTCCGGGCGGCATCTCGACCAGCTTGATGTTGGCGCCCCAGCGATCGGCGATCTGGTTCAGCTCCTCGCGCAGGCCCAGCGTCATGGCGTGGCTCTGCCGCACACGCTCCAGCTTCTGCACCAGGTTGATGCGAATGTCGGCGACGTTCTCACCGCTGCGCAGGTAATAGTGCCGGACCATGCCGTTGAAGTCCATCGGACTCGACGTGCCCACAAACGTCGTGACGTCGGTGACCTCGGGCACGCCGCGCAGATACGCGGCCAGATCGGCGGTCGCCGACGCGGTCGTCTCCAACGTGGTGCCCTCGGGCATGTCCACGACGACCTGGAACTCGTTCTTGTTGTCGAACGGAAGCATCTTCAGCGGCACACGCCTGCTCATCGCCAGCCAGCCGCTGAAGCAGAACAGCACCGCCATCACAAGGAGCAGTCCGAGCCGCGCGGGGCGACTCGCCAGGAACGGCCCCAGCGCGCCGCTGTATGCACGGTAGACCAGCGACGACTCATCCGTCACGCCGGCATGCGGCGCGGCCTTGTCGCCGGCATCCTCACGCGGCTTGTACAGACCCTTCATGACGTGATACGTCATCCACGGCGTGATGGTGAACGCGACCACCAGGCTCATCAACATTGCCAGTGGCACGTTGAGCGCCATCGGCCGCATGTACGGCCCCATCATGCCAGTGATGAAGAACATCGGGATGAAGCTGACAATGACCGCCAGCGTGGCCAGGATGATCGGCGGCCGCACCTCGTTCACCGCCGTCAGCACCGCCTGCATCGGCTTCTGCCGGCCCATGCGCAGGTGCCGGTAGATATTCTCGACATCGACGATTGGGTCATCCACCACCAGCCCAAGCGCCAGAATGAGCGCGAAGAGCGTCACCCGATTTATCGTGTAGCCGGTCAGGTAGTTAACCAGAAGCGTCAGCGCGAACGTAATGGGAACGGCGGTCGCGATGATCAGCCCCTCGCGCCAGCCCAGCGTCAACGCGATCAGCGCGATGACGATCACTATCGCCACCGCCAACCCCTCGACCAGTTCGTTGACCTTGTGGTTGGCCGTCTCGCCATAGTTGCGCGTGATGCGCGTGTAGACTCCCGTCGGCAGAATCGTCTCTCGCAGCTTGTTCAGCTCGCGCTCGACGGCGTCCGCGACCGTGACGGCATTCGTGCCCTTGCGTTTGGCGACGGCGATATGCACGGCCGAGTAGTCGTGCTTGTTTTCGGCCAGACCGGCGGGAATAGAATCGTCATGTGCCGCCGCCGGACCGAAGCCAATGCGCGTGTACGTCTCCGGCTCCTCCGGCCCGTCGATGACGGTCGCCACATCGCTCAGGTAGACTGGGCGGCCGTTCGGTGTCGCGATCACCAATCGGCGAATGTCGTGCGCATCCTTGAACACGCCGCCGGCCTCGACGATGACGGCCCGGTTATTGGCATCGATCTGCCCGCCCGGCAATTCCGCGTTCATCGCGCGCAGGGCCATCGCCAACTGTTCCGAGCCGATTCGGCGACCGGCCAGAAGCTGGGTATCGAACTCGACGCGAATCTCGCGCGGGCGGCCACCGACGATCCGCGTGCCGCCGGTGTTCGGCACTGCCTCAAGCTTGCTTTCAAGCTCCTCGGCCACGCGGCGCAGCGTGTAGTCGTCGTAGCGGTCGCTCCACAGCGTCGCCGTCACGATCGGCACATCGTCGATCTCGACCGGTTTGACAACCCACCCGGCCACTTGCGACGGAATCGCATCAACGTTGCTTTGCAGCTTGCTGTAGATCTTGACCAGGCTGTCTTCGCGGTCCTCGCCGACGTAGAAACGCACGGTCACTATCGCGCCATGCGGCCGGCTCATGGAATAGACGTATTCGACGCCGTCGATCTGATAGAGCAGCTTTTCGAGCCGCTGCGTGACTTGACGCTCGACCTCCTCGGCCGACGCGCCGGGCACGGAGATGTGCACGTCGGCGATCGGAACGATGATCTGCGGCTCTTCCTCGCGCGGCGTGACCATCAATGCCACGGCGCCCAAGATGAGGGAGAGAATCACCAGCATCACCGAGAGGTTGCCCTTGAGGAAGACCTCGACGACCCGGCTGGTCAGCGGCTGTCGCTCGTTCGGCAGTTGGTCCATCGTGTCGCTCGCCCCCTACAGTTGGTCCGGATCGGCGACGATCTGCTCGCCGGCGGTCAGACCGGAAGCGATCGACACCTCGTCGCCGTGCTCGCCCGCGACCTGAACAAACGCACGCTCCACACGGTTACCGTCGATGACCCGATAGACGTAGGGCACCTGCCCCACGCGTCGAATCGCCGTGCTGGGAATTCTCAGTTCCTGTCGCTCGCCGAGCGGTATGTACAACCGGCCGAACATCCCGGGAATTACGCCCGGTGGACACGGCCCCGTGACCTTGACCTGAAAGGCACGGCTTAGCACGTCCGCCTCGGGCACGATTTCGCTGATGGCCCCTTCGCAGTGCAGCCCCAGCGCGTCCAGCGACACAGGCAACTTCTGCCCCACCTTCAGGCTGGTCGCCAGCGACTCGCGCACGGTCGCGACCAGTTGCAGGCGATCGTAAAGCGTCAGTACCGTCTGCCCCGGTTGCACCATGTCGCCGACATCCACCGCCTTGTCGATGACCACGCCGGTCAGCGGCGAGCGGATCGTGGCGTACTCGACGACGGTTTGCGCCTCACGTAAGGCGCCGCGGGCTTGTTCGAGATTCGCCTTGGCGGCGTTAAGGTTGTTCGTAGCGGTGGTGAATTCGAGCTCGCTGGTGGCGTTTTGCTCGTGCAACCGAACGATGCGATCGTAGTTTGTCTGGGCCTGGTCGAGCGCGGACTGGGCGGCATCGGCGGCCGCCTGGGCCTGGCTCACGCGAGCGTCCAGGTCCGCGTGCTCCAACTCGACGAGCACCTGGTCCTTCTCGACGTATTGGCCGGCCAGGAAGTGCACGGCCAGCACACGTGCAATCACCTTGGCACCGACTTCGGTCTGGTGCGCCGCACGCACCGTGCTCACCGCCTCCTCCGACAGCGGCACGGCCACCTGTTGCACCATGAACGTCGGAGCCTTGCCGAGCGGCTGCATGCCGACCTGGGCTGGGCCGGGCTCGATCTTCTGGTGAAAGCCGCCGGCCAGCCAAATCAGCAGCACGACGATTCCGCCAACAGACAACAGCGCTATAGCGCCGCCCCGAATCCACCGCATCATGGCAAGATCTCCCGAACTCGTTACGCGCCCACCCGGCGCGCCTAGCATACGACCGAGACCGCACGGCCGCCAGCTTTGGGCCGCCGGCGACGTGCACACGGCTTGCGACCGCGCGCACGCCGGCCGACCGACTCGAATCGCGTTACTTGGCGTGTTTGGCAAGGTACTTGGCGACGCCTTCGGACGACGGCTTCATGCCTTCGTCACCCGCGTGCCAATTCGCCGGGCACACGTCGCCGTGTTTCTCAGTGAACTGCAGCGCATCGAGCATGCGCAGCGCCTCGTCAACGTTGCGGCCCAGCGGCAGATCGTTGATGACCGCATGTCGGACGATTCCTTCCTTATCAATCAGGAACAACCCGCGCAGCGCGACCGACTCGTCCAGCAACACGCCATACTGCCGCGCGATCTCTTTCGTGATATCGGCAACCAGCGGATACTGGACGTTTCCGATGCCGCCCTTCTCGACCGCCGTGTTCTTCCAGGCGAAGTGCGAGAAGTGCGAATCGACCGAGACGCCGATCACCTCGCAGTTCTTCTCCTTGAAATGATCGAGCTTCTTGTTGAAGGCGATGATCTCGGACGGACAGACAAACGTGAAATCCAGCGGGTAAAAGAACAGAACAACGTACTTCCCGCGATAGGACGACAGCTTCAGCTCGGCGAACGAGCTATCTGGCATAACCGCCTGCGCCGTAAAGTCCGGCGCCTCTTTTGTAACAAGCATATCCACTTGATGTATTCCTCCGTTGGGACCTTTGATCAGAGCCGTGACCGTCAGAGAGCGGTTGTGCCGAGAACCGATCGATCTCTCCCGCCAGCGCCTCCTTACGGGCGCGGCTCCGTTCGGCTTGGGACCAGGTTCTAACGACCGGCGGCCCCTAGCCCCACTTGCCCTTCTTCATGTGCGACTGCATCTCGGTCATGGCCATCTTCATGATCTCCCAGCTATGCTCGAGCGAGCGTTGGAAGACCTTCACGCAGGCTGGGTCCAGGTTGTCCGCGATGCCATCCTTGCAGGCCTGCTCCATCTTGCGGCCGAGGTTGTACAGCCGACAGTGCAGCGAGTTCGTGTGACGGGACCGTTCGACCAGGTTGGCGGCGGCTTCGTCGAGTTGCGTGAATTTCTCAGCCGGGGCACCGCACTTAGGGCACTTCTCTGGCGGCGTCTCACCGTCGTGGATATATCCGCATTGGCATAACCATTTCTTGTTAATGACTCTCTCCTTCCGTATGTGGGCTCACCTTCGGTTGACTATATTGGTGGTCCGACACACCCGCATGGCATGCGGATTGCCGTCGTTGACCACCCCCGCACGTGTGTCTCTGTTGAGTCAGCTCGCCGGAGTAGCCGGCGCGCCGCGCTGCCCCAGTTCGCGGTCAATCATGAACAGCATGCCGCCGGCGTCGCCCGCCAGTTTCAGCCGGTCGACGATCTCCTGGGCCGCGGCTTCCTCCTCGACCTGCTCGGTGACAAACCACTGGAGCATGGCGTTGGTGGCGTGATCCTTCTCGGCCAGCGCGAGATCCACCAAGCCGTTGATCAGCCCCGTGACCTTGCATTCATGCTCATAAGCACCGGCGAAGACTTCCAGCGGCGACTTCCACTCCGTTTTTGGACCGTCGATCGCGGCAAGCACTACTTTGCCGCCGCGCTCGTGGACGTAGTCCATGAACTTGAGCGCGTGCACATGCTCTTCGTCGGCCTGCATCCGCATCCAATGGGCCATGCCCTTGAGGCCCTTGTTTTCAAGCCAGGCCGACATCGACAGATAGAGGTACGACGAGAAGAGTTCCGCGTTGATCTGCTTGTTAAGAGCCTGCTCAATCTTGCTGTTCAACATTGTCCGTGTCCTTTCTATGGCCGCGTCTACGCGAGACGGGCTACACAGCCGCTTTGACCGCCGCTAGCGCAGCGGCGTAGTTGGGCTCACTGGTTACTTCGCCGACGTACTCGGCGTGTATGATCTTGCCGTCCTTGCCGATGACGAACAC
>JAFGRR010000652.1 GCA_016935035.1 Phycisphaerae bacterium
GAGATGCTCGCAATACAAGCCCTGTCGAACGGCCTCGATATCGAATTCACGACGCCGCTGGATGAGAACATCGGCTGGGAAGCCGATTCGTACTATGTCGAGCAATGGCCGATCGACAGCCAGCTCGGACCGCAGCGCGACGGCACGCCGACGCCGGTGAAGTCCGCGAGCGTGTCGTCCGACCGCAAGCGGGTGTTTCTGGAGATCGACGGGCTGCAGGCTGGCAACGTGGTGTATCTGCGTCTGCTGCCGCCGTGCATCTCGGCCGGCGGCAAGCCCTGGAGCACCGAAGCGTGGTATACGTTGAACGCATCGCCGGAAGCGTCGCTGGTTGGCAAGGTCCTGCCACGGCCGGCGCAGCCGCCGCAGAACGTGCTGACCGATGCCGAGAAGGCCGACGGTTGGCGTTTGCTGTTCGACGGCCAGACCACCAACGGCTGGCACGGCTTCCGCAAGCAGGAGATGCCGGCCGGCTGGCAGGCGATTGACGGCTGCCTGGTGCGGGCCGGCGGCGGCGGCGACATCGTCACCAACGACGAGTTCGGCAACTTCGAGTTGCAGCTCGAATGGCGGATCTGCGCGGCGGGCAACAGTGGCATCTTCTTCCGCGTCAGCGAGGACGGCGACGCCGTCTGGTCTACCGGTCCCGAGATGCAGGTGCTGGACAACTCGGAGCATGCCGACGGCCGCAATCCGCTGACGTCGGCGGGTTCGAATTACGCGATGTACGCGCCGGCGCGCGACGTGACGCAGCCGGTCGGCCTGTTCAACCAGGTGCGCATAATTGCCAAAGGGCCGCATGTCGAGCATTGGCTCAACGGCGTGAAGGTCGTCGAATACGACATCGGCAGCCCCGACTGGGAGACGCGTTTCCGCGCGAGCAAGTTCAAGACTCTGACGAAGTACAGCCGGCTGCCGAGCGGGCACATCGCCCTGCAAGACCACGGCGACCGCGTCTGGTATCGCAACATCAAGATCCGCGAGTTGAAGTAACCAGTGGCTGAAGGCAAATGCGGCGGCCGACCTTCGTCGGCCAAGTGTTCGGTGTCCCGCGCCCCAACAGAGCCCGAAGCGGAAACGAGGGGCATATTCAGTGTGGATTATGAATGGCGAAAAAGAAACGGTCGGAGGCTCGAAGCAGTCTGCCATTCGACACTAACGACAATATGCCCGCTCGCTTCCGCTCGGGCTCTGTTGTAGCGATCACGCAAAGACGGCCGACGAGACGTCGGCCGCTACATTGGGGGCCGGTGCGTCGGCGCTGGCGCGAGGGGTTGTTGACGTCCTACGTCGGCCGCGGGGGGCCGACGCTACATTTGCGTGCGGCCGACGCTGCGTTTGTGGCTACACGCGGGAGGTTGTCGCCGTTAGTTTAAGGCGCCGGTGAAGGAGCGCTGGATAGCCACGAAATCAACTAGGTCCACATCCGTATCGCCGTCGATGTCGGCGCAATCACATGCGGTCGTCGTGATTTCGGGGCCGAGCATGCAGTCTTCGAACGACGCGAAGTCGGCGGCGTCCACGTCCTGGTCGCCGTCGCAATCGCCGGCGAGATAGGCGGTGTAGACATAGTGGGTGAACGCGACGGCGGCGCAGTCAGTGACGGCGTCGCGGGTGTGCTCGGTGAGTGCGATTGCGAGCCAGGTCTCGTTCGGCAGCGTCCCGCCGGTCTGCGTCAACGTCAGCGTCAACCCGTCCGGCGATATCGAGTAGTCGAAATGGCCGGCGTAGTAGTCGGCGGTATGAGTCGCCTCGTCGGTGATCGTGACCGGCGGGCCGTCAACTATGGCGATGGGGCGGTGGAACGTGAACGTGATCTCGCCGGCGGTGAGGCTGGTGAGCACGCCGCGGTATTCGGGCTCCGTCGCCTCGACCGTCGGCGTCGGCATGTTGAAGACCAGCGAGAACGGCGGCGTGGCGGCGTACATGCCGAAGTCGTCGACCAGCCGGTACGTGACGTAGAACGGGTAGTCCGGCGCCGGGCTGCCGGAAACGTACGCACAGTATTTCATGTGCACGTGGTGCTCGGCCCAGGCGCTCAGGTTGTAGCGGTCGCCGATGGTTTCGAGCCACGTGCCGTCGTTCATCTGGATCTTGAAGTCCGGCGAAAGGTCGAGGATCTCGAAGTTGATCTCGTAGTCAGTGCCGGGCTCGCCGACGAGTTGCAGCTCGGTCGGAAAGCCGTAGGCCGCGTCGGTGGTGTCGGAGAAGCCAGGTTCGCCGACCGACCAGCGCCCGTAGATGCCGCTCCAACTGAGCGGGTAGTAGCCCTCGGCCGGGTCGCCGTGGACGTAGATGCGCCGTTTGTCGATCGTAAGCCTATTGTCGACCTGGTAGAAGAAGTAATGGTCGAGCGGGCAGTCAGCCAGGACGCTCTGTGCGGCCAGCGCGACCAGGGCCAATGTGAGCAGTGCTGGTATTCGCGTGTTCATATCGCAGGCCTCGCGGGCGGAGGGTCGTATTGGTTCATTACGGTTACGGCAGCAGTTCGGGCGGCCAACCGGGGGCATACTGCGGCCACCACATGTTTACGAGCGGAAAATCCCACGTCTTCTTCCAGTGCAGCGGCTCGACGTGGCTGTCGACGAACAGGTAGTTCGACTTGTCGCGGTGACGCTGCCAGGCGATGGACTCGGTAGGGTCGTCCTGGTTTTCCCAGAGGTCGGAGTGGACGTGGTCGGCGTAATCGTAGCTGTCGCCGGCGCGCACTTCGGCCAGGAAGACCACGGAAGAGGGCTGCTTGATCTCGCTGACGCGCCTCACCGCCAGCGGGCTGACGAGTGGGCCGACGCAGACGTTCACGGCGTAGCTGGACCAGCGGTAGTTTTGCCACTGTTCGCGGGGCGGCGGATCGGACCAGTCCAGGAACGGCTTCTTGGTCTTGTCGTTCTTGCAGCGGCCGATCAACGGCTGCTTCGAGTAGCGCTGGAGGATGTTGAGCC
>JAFGRR010000083.1 GCA_016935035.1 Phycisphaerae bacterium
GGAACAGCGAAGCTGACGTTATCAACCGCGACGAGATGGCCGAAGCGGCGTGTCAGACCGCTGGCGACAATCGGGCCGGCGTCTGGTCCGAGGTCCGTCATCGCGGCTCATCCAGGAAGACGTCGGCGGCCATGCCGGCACGCAGCACGTCGTGCCCTTCCTTCAGCACGACCTTGATGCGAAAGACCTGCTTAACACGCTCCTCGGGCGTTTGCACGTTCGCCGGCGTGAACTCCGCCTGGCGCGAGATGTATGCAATTTCGCCCTTGAAGCGGCGGTCGGGAAATGCATCCACACGCACGCTGACCGTCTGGCCCAGTTTCACGCTGAGGCGATTTTCGGGCACGTACGCTCGCACCCAGAGCGAGCCGGCTTCGATCAGCGTGATGACCGGCGCGTTGGGGCTGATCAGATCGCCGGGCTGAAGGGCAATGGCCTCGACGACGGCCTCGGCCGGGGCGCTGATGGACAACTCAGCGAGTTGTTGGCGGATGACGGCGACGGCGGCTTCGGCGGCTCGCACGTTCGCCTCGGCCTGGGCGACTTCCTCGGCGCGATAGCCGTTCTCGACGAGTTCCAGCGCCGCCGATTGCAGGGCCAGTTGGGCACGGGCGCTGGCGATCTCTTCGGCGCGCGTGCCTTCGCGTGCGAGGGCTAGTTGATCCTCGGCTTCGGTCTGGCTGGCACGGGCAACCTCGACGCCACGTGTCGCGGCTTGCAGCTCTTCTTCTGCTGCGCGCTGGTTCTCGAACAGCCCGGTGACGCGTTGGAAATCGTGCTCGGCCTTGGCGCGGTCGGCTCTGGCGGCGGCGAGCTTGCTTTCGAGCATCTTGATCTCGAGCGCACGAGGGCCAGCCAGCGCCTGGTCGAGTGCAGCCTGGGCCTGGTCGCGGCGGGCACGGGCCTGGGCGATCTCCTCGGCTCGATAGCCGGCACGCATATGCTCGAACTGGGCCTGGGACGCGGCAAGCTGGCCTTCGGCCTGGGCCAGGCGCTTTTCAAGATCGTATGGTTCGAGCGTTACCAGTATATGGCCGGCCGCGACACGATCACCCTCGGCGACGTGCACGCTGCTGACGCGGCCGCCGACGCGCGAGCCGACGCGGATCTCGTCTGATTCGAGATGGCCCGAGACGTAGAACGGACCGAACTGCTGCTGGCTCCACCACAGAACGGCCACCGCCGCCAGCGCGGCGATGACGATGAGCGGTATAACTTTGCGCATGCGTCCGCTCCTCCCGAGTATCGGCGGCAGGTCGTGTCGCCGGGGGTATGGAGGAGACTATAGCAGCGAGATGTGGAGGGGCAATGAGGGAGGGAGAGAGATGAAGGGACCACGGGACGGAGGAACGACGACTATGCGCCATCAGAACCCGCTCCGTGAGCATGGGGAACGCAGCGGTGCGATGCCCCACGGCCTTGCGGCCGGGGTTCTGATTTGGGAGTGCTGCCCGCAGCCTTGCGGCTGTGGTTCTGATTGCAGCACGGGACCGGGACACGCCGAGGCTGCGGGCGTGTGCTCGTCGATGATGGCTGATAGCTGAAGGCTGGCTGCTGTGAACTCAGCGCATAAAGAAGGGCGGTGGGCTCCCTTCCCCTCTCGGTGGGAGGTGCCCATCCGCCGCTTCGGCGGAGCACCACCACGGGGGGGAGCCTAAGAAACAACGGGTGGTCTCCACAAAAAAAAGGAAAGATCAGCGAATCCATGCCGATCCTTCCCTCCAAGTCTGGTTCAGCAACCCAAGGCTCCCCTCTCGAGTTGTGAACCTGCTCTCGTCATATGTGTAGTCACGATCATGCACTCCTTTCTACCTCAATTCCGGAAAAATATGCCGTGAGGGATCACGATGAGGGGTGCCGTATTTGTAACTGTTTGTGTGTGCGACGCTTGCGTCGAGAGCGCGCTCGGAAAGAATTTTCGCACATATTCCGACTTATAGGACGTTACATCGGTCTTCACAAGAGACTGACCGCGTGCGCGCTTGCGGCACCCAGCTGTGGGCCATCTGGGCGGACAGTCATGGGAACCGTGCGCGCTCCAAGTCCTGCGGACCGTTCGACCTGAAGCCCGGGGCTCTTCGTGTGACGGCTGCTGGGTTCCGATGAGTTTCCGGCGGCCCACGTCGGCCACGGGGGGCCGACGCTACTTCGGCGGCAGGCTGTTAAGCAGTCAATGGATCGAGTGTACACTGGCACCCCAGGTTGACCTACGTCGAACTCGTTTCTGACGGGGAGATCAAGGATGTACACGAAGGCCCCCTGCTGGCTGCTGCCGTCGGTGGTTGCCGCGCTGGCTTGTGGATTCGCCGTACAGGCTGACGGTCCGGCACAAGCTGATGAGCCGACGCCGCCGGCGCCTAATCCGGCGGAGCCGGTGGATTATCTGGCTTGGATCAACGAGACGTACGGCAAGGGTATCAAGCAGAACGCGGCGGATGAGTACATCAAAGCGTTCGGACTGTATGAAGCCATTGAGAAGGAGCACGGCGAGTGGCGACGCGACGATCCGGACTGGAAGGCGGCGTACGCCGGGCCGTGGTCGGACAACCCAGAACTTGAGGCATGGCTCAACGCAGCCAAGCCGGCGATCGAGGCGTATGAGCGTGCGTCGCTGATTGAGGATTGCCACTTCTTCAGCACGAATACCGGCCCAGGCGGCGACATGTTCGAGGGCCACAAGCTGAGCACGCGATTCGCGGCATCCATGATAAACATGAGGCTTCAGCCGATCGGTCGCATTCGGTCGTTGGCGTGGGCCGCGCTCGCTGATGGCTGGCATGCATGGAAGCAGGGTGACCACGAGAAGCTTGTGAGTGGCATCCTGCTATGTCTACGAACGGCCCGACACCTGCACAATCAGCACAGTCGGATTGAGCGTCTCGTGGGGATATCACTGCAACTGCACGCGTACGGGGCCACACTCCGAGCGGCAGACCTGTCGCCCGACGCGCCGGCATTCGCGGCGGAACTGTTGCCCCGTTTCACTGAGGCCGATCGCGAGAGGCCGTCACTGGCGCGTGTCTTCATGCATGAGCGGCTGATAGCTGTCGACATGACACAGCGAATCTATGTGCCTGACAAGCAGAGCGGCGACTATTGCGTGGACGCGGACCTGTTCGCGGAAGGCTGGGCAATGATGGTAGTCGGCTCATCCAGCGGTGACTCTGAGTGGGATGAGGAGTTTCGCGGCGGCAAGGTTATCGCCCCGACAATGAACGCGTTTGCATTCGACACGGCGGTTGCCATGGTGAATGACCACTACGACAAAGTCGATCGCGTACTGCGGTTGCCGTATCGGGAAGCCGTCGAGAAATGGGGGGAGTTCGATGTCCATCTTGACGGGGTATGGCATCTGATTCTGCGTACTCTGCCTAGGGATTTGCCGAGCATGCATCGGCTGGAAACACGTGCTGTCGCGCGCTGTCGCGGCACGCGTGTTGTGCTGCACGTCCTCGCGCATCGGCATGCCACCGGAGAATACCCGGCGAAACTCATCGACGTGCCTGCGCTCAGGTCGGACAAGGAACTGCGCACCGATCCGTTCAGTGAGGAGGAGTTCATCTACCGCCGGACCGATGACGGATTCACGCTGTACAGCGTCGGCGAGGATTTCAAAGACGACGGCGGGAAGCATGACTCTAGGTGGGGAGAGAGCGACGGTGGCGGGGACTACGTGTTCTGGCCGGTGCCGGAGGTGGAGTAGAAGGAGAAGTCAGTTCCCCACCCTTGAGAGCGTGGGGCACCCGCTGAAACGAAAGACAAAGACCGATGTCCGCAGATTTGCACAGATTGAGGAGACTGGAAGCTATCCCAAAACCGAACCGAGCCGCGCCCGTAAGGAAGCGGTTGACTGAGAAACCGTTCGTTTTGCGGCACAACCACTCCCTTACGGTCGCGGCTCAGATCAGAATCGCGGTTTTGGGATAGGTTCCAGACTAACTAACGCGTCGATGTCGAAAACATCTACGCTGCCGTCCTGATTGCAGTCGGCCCGGTTAACGTCGCACTCCGGGTAAGAGGCCTGGTAGCTCACCGCATTGATATCTGCTCGCGCGGGTGCCGCGCTCGCCGATCCCCACACATCCGGGACCTGAACCCGGTTTGAGACCACCACCGGGAGGTTTCCCGCCCCCCCC
>JAFGRR010000653.1 GCA_016935035.1 Phycisphaerae bacterium
CGATGACGCCGACGCGGCGGAACCGCTGGTCGGCGAGGCGCTGCGCGTTTTCATGGCGCGATTGCCGGCGGACCATCGGTTGATCGCGCGCGGACACGCGGCGTTGGGGCATTGCTACCTGCTTCGGGGTGGGCTTGACGCGGCTGAGCGGGAACTGCTGTCGGCGTATCACATGTTCGCGGAGGCTGATCCGCCGGGGCGGGCGGAGTTGGCGGATGTGGCGTGCCGATTGGTCGAGCTGTATGAACGGTGGGGCGCGCCAGCGGCGGCGGACGAGTATCGCGCCGCTTGCGCCGAGTCTGAGTAGCTGTGTCGGCGACAGCCTGGAGCTCGGTTGGTGCCAGTTGGGCGACGACGCACGCCAACGCGGCCAGATCGCGCACGCTTTCGGATCAGTGCCAGAACTCCTTGACGATCGGTACGACCACCAACAAGAGACACTGCCACTCCACGGCGGCGGCACGCCAGAGACTCGCATACCGCGCGTCGATCGGCGCGCTGGTCCGCATTCTCGGCAACCAGCGAGGCACGCGCTCGCAGTAGTCCGTGAAGGCCTGGCCGTAGCGCTTGCGCAGGCGGTACTCCTCGAAGCTGACGGCCTCGTGATACACCAGGGCCGCCCAGCCGATCATGATGGGCACCATCCACGGAAGCTCGCACATCACACAGAGGCCGGCGAGTATGAGCAGGTTCCCGATGTACACGGGGTTGCGGATCCACGCGTACGGGCCGGTTGTTGCCAGACCCTTGCCCTCACGCAGCCGATACCGCAGATACCGTTGTGACCAGACGCGCAACGCAACTCCGGGCAGGAACAGCAACGCACCCATAGTCCAGACGCCCACGTCGTGTTCCCATTCCCACTGTGTCCACAGAAACAGGAAGATCATGGGTGGCACCATGAGCAGCCCGCGCAACTTGAAGGCGATTGCCTGGTGAAGTCGATATGACTCGTCGTGTGCATGCATCTTCGACAGACTCCTTGCAGCGTCATGCCCAACTCGCACCAGGCTCGATGGGCCGCCATCCTCTGACGACGCGGGTCGCCCGGGTTCTCCAGCCTATGTACGCGCCGCGGCAACCCGGTGCCATGTACAATGGCGACGCTTACGCTCGGTTTCGACAGCGTATTCTACCGGGGTCGGCGTACGGGTGTCGGCCAATCCTCCGAAAAGTGGCCGCTGCCAAACGTCGTGATCCGTGCGCGTTGAGCGCCCGGACACGGCCCGCTGAGCGTCCACGACACTGTCGCGGCGGCGTTCCGTGGCGTAATGCGGCTGCCACTGGCGTGAACGCTACATTGGAGGCTGTTGGCGGTATGATCGGCGTCTCGTCCAGGTCGGCAAGGCGGATTCGGAGGTTACCGATGCACGTGATCGTCACAGGTCTCTTACTGCCGATGCTCGCGATCGTTGCTGCCGCTCAGGAAACACAGCCGGCGGCGCTCTTTGAGGACATCACGGCGCGGAGTGGGCTGAGCGGATGCGAGTCGTCGCGCGTGATGTCCGCCGACATCGATGGCGATGGCCGGCCGGACATTATGCTCGACCGCAAAGCCGTGTATCTGAACGGGGTGGATGGGCGATTCGCGAGCACCGACAGCGCGGCCACACTCGCGCCGCCGGAGAAGATGGCGCCGAACGTGGTACAGGCCGGTGACGTCAACAATGACGGCAACCTCGATCTCTTCCTCGGCTTTTACATCGATCCGACGAGCAAGAGCGAGCTGTCGCCGAGGATGAACGAGGTCTGGCCGGGTGATGGGCGCGGCGAATTCAAGCAGGTGCCGGACGCCGGCGTGGGGACGCATGCGGAGACGGTGATTCCGGCGTGTTTCGTTGATTACGACCGCGACGGCAATCTTGACCTGTTCATCGGCAGCGCCTATGACCCGTCCGCTGAGGAACTGGCGGCTTTTCCAGATCGCCTGTTTCGCGGGCATGGCGATGGCACGTTCGAGGATGTGACTGAGCGGGCCGGGCTGCTGGGTGTCGCCGAAGCTGCCAGGGCCGACAGCCGTCGACCGACGTATGGCGTTTGTCACTGCGACTGGAACAACGACGGCTGGCAGGATCTGCTCGTCATGACATATGGACGGCAGTGGAACCGGCTGTGGAAGAACAACGGGGATGGGACATTCACGGACGTTGCGCCGCAGACGGGGTTTGATGGTGACGCCGACCGCAGCGGGGCGTATCCGGAAGAGGTGAAGAAGCTGTTCCGCGAGAAGCACAACATCGAGCGCGAGGATGAGCAGCCGTTCCGCGCGAACGGGAATACGTTTGACTGCGCGGTGGCGGACTTCGACAACGATGGCGATATGGACTGTTTTCTGGCGGAGATTACGCACTGGTGGGCCGGACCGTCGTCGGATGTGTCGATGTTGCTCGTGAACCAGGGGGCTGAGCGCGAGTACGCGTTCAAGCGTATGCCAGAACTGATCACGCGATCGCATGCGGACGAGCGCTGGAACCAGGGTGACCTGCACGCCGGCTGGCTCGACGTCGAGAACGACGGGCGGCTCGACCTGCTGATCGCGTCGAGCGACTATCCGGATGAGCAGATTGTGCGGCTGTATCACCAGCGCGCGGACGGGGTGTTCGAGGACTGGACCGAGCGGCTGGGGTTCAAGTGGATCAACGCCAGCCAGATATCGCTGGCGGACGTCGATCGCGACGGGGCGACGGACATCATCGTCGGCACCAGCAACATGCGGCTGACGGAGGAGCAGCGCAAGGAGCACAGCCTGAACGTCGGGCTGTTTCGCAATCTGGCAGCGGAGCGTGCCGGCAACAGCTTCTTCAATGTGCGGCTGAGCGGGCAGGCGATCGGGGCACGCGTGACGATCTGGATCGGCGGGCAGCGGCAGACACGCGAGGTATACGGCGGGTTGGGCCACGCGGGGCATCGCGACGACACGGACTGCCGCTTCGGTGTCGGCAAGGCGGCGAAGATTGATAGGGTTGAAGTTCGCTGGCCGGACGCGGCGGGCACGACGCAGGTGTTTGAGGGCGTGGCGGCTGGGCGGTTCTATGCGCTGGGAAGGGGCGGGGAGCTGACGCCGGTGAAGTAGGTGGATGCCAGTGCTGTGCCAACGAGTCATAGGAGGCGCGGCTCATAGAGTCGTGGCACACGGGGATAGGGACAACGACAGAGACAGAGACAAAGACAGCAACAACTGCAAAGACAACGACAAAGACGGCCGACGAGA
>JAFGRR010000084.1 GCA_016935035.1 Phycisphaerae bacterium
GACGCATTCGTGATGGCGATCATCTTCCCGACGGAGTACGCCGCCTCTTATCCGGATTGCGACATCATGGCCGCCGATTGCGACGGCGACGGAACGGCGGATCTCTTCGATATTGACGCGTTTGTTGGCGCTATTATGAGGCCATAGCGGCAATCGGCCTTCGTGCGCCAACGCGGCGCGTGGACGACCGCGGTTCACGCCTGAGAGATCCCGTGGGTATCCGCGAATCCACGGCGCGAAGAGCCCCGGGCTTCAGCCCTAACGGTTCTGCGGCCGCGGCAGCCCCCCAAGCGGTCTCTTACACAATGCAGCGCACGAAAAAACCCGCCCATGCATCGGGCGGGTTTAGTGGTGGCGGGCGGGATCGAACCGCCGACCTTGGGGTTATGAATCCCACGCTCTAGACCAGCTGAGCTACGCCACCGATCGGCCGGCACGACGCCCCTACGGCGGCCCGGGCGACACCCGGAACCCGTCTCGGCGTCATCACCGAACCAGCAATATAACATGTCCGAAGCCGTTTGGCGAGATCCCGACCCGCTCCTTGACGCCCCCCCTGGGGGTGGTAGACTGGTTCGTTGCCGATCTGTCGGCTGTCCCAGTAGCTCAATTGGATAGAGTGCTGGCCTCCGGAGCCAGAGGTTGCAGGTTCGAATCCCGCCTGGGACGTCTTCTCTGCTGAATGGGGGCTTCAGATGTAATACTGTCAGGCTTAGGCTGCGGGCCGGATCACAAACGGGAGTCCGCGCCACGACAACAGCGTGTCGCAGCCCGCTTCGCCAGCACCCAATCCGCCCCAATTAGCCCCGCCAGCGTCACGTAGCACGCCGGCACCAGGTAGAACGCTCCGCGCAGATCGCCGGTTAGGTTTCCGACGTAACCCATCAGCCACGTGAAGAACCCGCAGCCCGGCACGCCGGCGCATGAGAGCAGGATGAACAGCAGCGTCGTGTCGGCCTTGGGAATGCGGTCGGCACTATAGCTCTGCACGCTCGGCCAGAACGGTGCCGTCGCCACGCCGGCGAGAAACAGCACGCCGAACAGCGTCCACAGATTGCTCAGGTGCGGCAGCGGCAGCGTGACAAGCGTGCCGGCGAGGGCCGAGCCGATGATCAGGCGTCTCAGTTGATGCTGCCGAATCAGGTACCCCCAGCCGGTGCGCCCAAAAAACATGCCGCCGGCGAAACAGGCTGTCCCGACGCCGCCGGCCCAGGCCGCCCCCGCGAAGCTCAACTGGATATAGCTCGCGCTCCAAAACGTCAGGCAGGCTTCTCCGCCGCCGGCTACGAACATTGCGCCGAAGAAGAGCCAGAACCGCCGCACGCAGAGAATGCTGGTCGCGTTCGTCCAGGTCGTGCGCCAATGGATGGCTTCGGGGTGTTCCGGATATTCCCGCCCCTTGCGTTGCGGCAGCAGCAGCATGGTTGCGGCAATGAACGCCAAAACGGCGGCACCCGCCACCAGCAGCCGCCAGGACACGCCCAGCGAAATCAGGCCGCCGCAAACCAAAACGGTCACCATTACGCCGATCGACCAGAACGAGTGCGTGAAGTTGATATACCGCCCCGGCTCGTCGGGATGCAGGTTCTGCACAAACGGCGTCGCCAGCCCTTCGAGGATCCCCTCGCCCACGCCCGCGACCATCAGCGCCATGAATAGTACGCCATAAAACGGGGCCACGGAGCATAGAAGTATGCCCAACGCCATAAGCGTGACCGACAACCCCATTGTCCGCCGAGTTCCCCACCGGCCGGCGATGAAGCCGCACAGCAGCATCGACGCCACCATTGTGACGGTCCGCCCAATCCCCAGCGCCCCGCCGGCCGCCAGCCCCCCTTCTTCAAGCGAGAAACCCAGGTCCGCCGCCAAGGCCACCAACGCCACCGGAATGACGACCGAACCCGCGGCATAAGCAAAAAACGCCGCAAACGCGGCATAGTCATAACGCCCAAATTTCATGCGTCACATCCCGATCGCATGACCACTATCTGAGCCAACCGGCCTTCACGAACAGGGCTAGCACAGAAAGCCAGTCCCGATGGGACAGCTGAGAGTAGCCCAGGACGCAGTTCTGGAAAACTAGCGCGGCTCGAGGAGATGGGTACCGGCTGGACAACTAAATCGAATCTCGTATGTCGCGTCCTCACCGATTGACGCGTCCACCTGCCATACCTCATTCACGCAATTGCTGGATGCGCCGGCCCCAACGTCCAGCCCTCACTCCGTGACGAGCCTCGTGGCACGCCGGGCACTTGGCAGTCGCCGTCTGCGTCATCGTCAGCATCTCCTTGGGCGTCCGGCAGTAATGCAGACAACTGCCGGTCTCCGAGACCACTTGTTGCGGGCTCGAATGCCGCACGAAACGCAATCCTCCAGCACTCGCGGCTTGCTGGCCATCGTCGACAACGTCCGTATCTGATGGTTACCGCCCGCTGTTTCATCCAGCCATCGAGCGACTATGTTGTCTGCGTATCGCCTTCCTCGATCGAACGGGGGTCGCTGCGAACGGGCTCATCGTTGCCATCCTCCGGCACGGCAGCTCCAATCCGCAAAACTGGCAACACGAATGCCGGAAGTCCCATTCGAGACAGCTGATTGTGCAGAAACTCCCGCCAGTATGGCCACGCGTTGAACACCCCATTGAACGCCGCAAAGCTGTCGAAGTTCTCCTGAGCAAGCCCGTCCCAGTTCTGTAGACGGTACGCCACAAGGAAAGTCGCTGCGACAACAGCGCACGGTTCGTCACTCTGCCCCCCATCTCGCGTCGCCGAAAAGCGGAAGCAGGCAAGCACGACAATTCCATTGCTTCGCGAATCTACCTGCGCACTTGCGTTGTGATCCAGTGTCGGACGAAACCTGACTGGCGTTGGCACGGCAAACGCTTCAGGCTTAACATGACAGGCAGACCGAATGAGACGAACATCCGCGATCTGTACGCGCTCCGATACTGGCGTTGCCAGCTCCATCCGTGGCCGTGGCGTCGTGGGTTGTGACTGTGTTGTGTTCAAGCTACCAACCGTAGTGGTTCGTCACGCGGAAAAGTGCCCTGACCGTCTTCTGGAGAATCCCATGCACAAGGGGCACAACGTGCGGGCAAATAGGCATCCAGAGGCGCATTGGCGTCGGGCCACGTGTCGCCCCACGCGCGCATCCAAGTAGCCGCGATTGAGGGCCACTCGACCTCCGGACAGCGCATATGGGCTACGCCGTCCACAGAATCAAACACGTCGCGCGCCACGGCAGAGTACAGGTATGCGCGCAACAGCTTGTTCATGGCTTGCGTCTGTATCACGACGCCCGACTCCCACCTAGAGATCGTTTCTGGGGCCACGCCAATGCTCTCGGCCAACGCCTTCTGTGTCAGGCCCAACTCCGTCCTCTTTGCGCGGACATCTTCCGGTTGGAGCAAGCCCAATTGGTGTCGCAAAGCCCGGCTGATCTGCTCATCCGTGTCGTTGCCAAAGACGAGCTCACCGCAATCCTCGCAACGAGGAACACTCAATTCTGCAACTTCCACCTCGTGAACTCGCCCATCGTGCCTCACCTGCGCCTTGTACGACACCACGGCCGGACGCACACACAGCTTTAGGCACTCGGGGCACCGCCACGGAAACGGTCTCACTTTGGGCTCACTCGGGATGGACATTCACCACCGTTATGCGGGCGTCATCAGGTTCACGCCCCGTCTCAAGGACAGTCTCCACGTAGAGCCTACCCCAGCCGGGAACGTCGAAACGCATGTCATAGTGATAGTCGAACTCGTCACGCCAACGCTCACGTGTTTCTGGAACTTCGTCCGGCACGTTGCCCGCGTTGATATGCTCAAACATCAACCGGCCGAATTCGCGCATCCCCATGTCGTAGTCACGACGGAAGTCCCTGGCAACACGCTCTCTCCAGTGGACATAACAGTTTACCGCCCAGAAACTTAGAGCCGTCTTGTACGCGTCAAGTCGCTCCGGGTCGGTCAATGACGACATCGGTCCCACCTCGGATGCGATCCGTCCAAGATAGCGACCGGTGCGAGCCTTTCATAATAGGTTACGCCAATGACATATGTCAAGTTCGGCATATCTTGCGTTGGCCTTGAGCTGATTAGGCCCGCGCCCCATAACACTGCGGGCTCCCACTGGGTGAGAGTGTACCGGCACTGAACGCCGATAACAAACGCACCACAGCGCGCAACATCGCACACCGTCACGCAAAGCTTCGGTAGCGCTTACGCCGTCTTCACTAACAGCCCCCCACGCTGGTAGATCGCCAACTGCGTTGGCGAGAAGGGGGCGCCGCCGATTTCCTGGCCATTCTGCCGGCGAACCGTGCCGGTCTGGAAGTCCACGCCGACGTTCTCGCCGTCGGCGATGTCGGTCGTGAGGGCCGGTGCGCACAAGATCGCCATGCCGGCGTTGATCGCGTTGCGCTCGTAGATCGCGCCAAACGACTCGGCGATGATCACGCTGATGCCGAGCGTTTTGAAGCAATCGACCGCCTGTTGCCGCGAGCTGCCGCAGCCGAAGTTCTTTCCGGTGACAACGATGTCGCCGGGTTTGGCCTTCTTGGCGAAATCCTCCCAGCCGGCGAGGTTGTCGAACGTGTACTTGCCCATTTCCGCCGGATCGGTGATCGCCAGGTAGCGGTTGTGGAAGATCATGTCGGTGTCGATGTTGTCCTGCCGAACGACCCACACGCGGCCGGCCACGGTGGTCGGACGCTTGGCCACTTGGGCGGCGGTGACGATGGCGGCCGCGGCCTTCTTGGCTTTCTCGAACAGCACTGGCTTGGGCGGAATAGTCTCGGGAGTCGCGATCACGCCGGCGATCGCCGAGGCGGCGGCCGTCACCGGCGAGGCCAGATACACGCTGCCCTTCCCCTGTTTGCCGGTGTAATTGCGGTTGCCCGTGCTGATCGTGACTTCGCCGGGGCCGTTCTGGCCGATCTGCCCCGCCGCACAGCCCGCGCAGCCGGCATTGCCGACCAGTACGCCAGCGTCCTTGAAGATCTTCATCACGCCTTCGCCGAGCAAGCTCTGCCAGACGGCGTCCGTCGCTGGCACGATCTTAAGCACCACGCCTGGCGCGACGCGGCGGCCCTCAAGCACGCGGGCAACGGCGCGCAGGTCTTCCGCCCGACCGTTCGTACACGAGCCGATGAAGACCGAATCAACCTTCGTGCCAGCGACTTCGCTCACCGGCACTACGTCCTCCGGATGGCCCGGCCGCGCGATCAGCGGACCGACGCCGACGATGTCCACCGTTTCATCGCGTTCATACGATGCGTCATCGTCCGCGTACACCGGCGTGACCGGGCGGCCGCTGACCTGCGTGCAGAAGTCGATCACCGAGTCGTTCGGCGGAAACAGCATGATGATGCCGCCCATCTCCGTGCACAGCGACGCCATCGTCACGCGGCCGGCAAGATCGAGCTGATCGACGTACGGGCCGTAGAACTCCGCCGCATAGCCGAGCAATCCGTTGGCGCCGAAGTGCTTGAGCAACGCCAGCGTGACGTCCTTGGGCGTGGCATCGGCGGCGGGCATACCCTCCAGCCGCAC
>JAFGRR010000654.1 GCA_016935035.1 Phycisphaerae bacterium
CCAAAGACGGGAAAGCCGAACTGGAAACCAAGGAAATGACTCTCATAACGACTGGTACATAAAACGGGGGCAGGTCAGCCGCGCGGGCTCCGATTGCGCGCGAACGACCATGGGCTCTGCCGGGGCGAAATACGGCAGACGAGACATCGGCCACTACATTTCCGGCTTGGGGGCTGATGGCGGTTGTGTTGCCTCACGAGTCGGCGGAAGCGCTGCTGTCGCCGGGTGTCAGTTTGTGGTTAGTCTCCCCGGCGTCGAGAACCACGATGCTCGCACGCGTGTCGCGGACGTGGAATTCGTCGATCGCGGCGTCGGGAACCGGGAAGGTCACGGTGAAGCTCGAGCCCTTGCCGGGTCGCGAGTTGACATGCAGTCGGCCGCTGGCCTGTTCAACTATCTCTCGCACGATCGAAAGCCCCAGACCCGAGCCCGAGATGCCCGCCGAGATGACGTTGGCGCCACGCCGAAACGCGTCAAACGCCGGCTCCGAGCCGGGCGCGCCATTGGCCGGTTTAAGCAGCCGCGGGTCCAGTCCGATGCCCGTGTCAACCACGTTGACGGCGACAGCCACCAGCCGGCCGCGCGATAGCTTGGGGATCACGTTCACCGTCACCTGCCCCGGGCTGGGCGTGTACTTGATCGCGTTTTCCACCAGGTTTGCCACCGCGTCTCGCAGGTCACGCTCGTCAACGCGTACGACTAGCCCCAACTCGCGCGGCATTCGGCAGCGCAAGTCAATCTGCTTGTCCTCGGCGATCAGGTTGAAGCGGCTGCACACCTCGAACACGACCTCGCGCACATCCGACTCGCACTCGTTATGCCGGGCCGGATCTTCGTCCTGGACACGCGCCAGCGTCAGCAATTCGCCCACCTGGGTGATGCCCTCCTGACAACGCCGGATGATCTTGTCGCATGTATCATTCGTCAGTTCGGGCGGCACCATGCGTGAGCGGATCAGGTTGGTGAGCGTCTGGATGACCGCAAGCGGGCTCTTGAGTTGGTGCGCCGCCGTCTGCATGAAACGCGAGCGGCGATGCTGGAGATCCTGAATCGCCTCCTGCGAGCGGCGCAGGGCGATGTTGGCGCGTTCGAGGCGGTTTTCCTGTCCATGCAGCCGATCGGCGATGTTGAGCATGAAGTACAACGTGCCCAGAATGCCGCATGCCAGCACCGCCAGCGCCGCGAAAACATACTCCACCCGCGCGTAGACGCCGACATGGTAGGGTGGCAGCAGATCGTAATGTCCTGGTAGCCACTGGCGCCATTCGCCAATGACCAGCAGGGCGTAAAGCGTGAAGGCCCAGACGCCATGGAGAATGGCCTGCCAGTGCGGCATGACCATCGCGACAATCGCCATGTGAAACAGGTAGAACATGGCCAGCGGGTTTTCGACGCCGCCGGTGTAACGCAGAATAGCGGTTAACAACAGCAGGTCGGCTGCGATCTGCGCATTGGCGAAGAGTTCCAGGCGGCGGCCGGCACGTGGGGCGGTTGTTCCGGCGACCGGGTCGCTGTCAAACGCCGCCCTCGAGACAGCGATCCACAGCAGGTTGAGCAGCCCGAGTATCGTCAGCAGCACGGCGAGTTGCGTCGGCCGCCTGACGTCGGGGAAAACGAAACGCTCGATCGCCAGCACGGCGCACGCCGCCACCAGGAATACCCAGCGCAGCCGAATGAACCAGCGTCGCCGAAGCATGCTCTCGAGCGCGACGCCGCGCGGATCGTGTTCGCCATCGTGCACAACGCCACTCCCTTGAGCTGTTCAGCGAATGACGGCGCCGCGTGGTGGGCGGCGCACACACTTCTTGCCTGCTCAGGCGCCCATTGTCTCGCGTTTTAGGATTCTCTGAACCGTTGTGCGCAGAGCGGGCGGATCGAATGGTTTCTCCAAACACGCATCAACGAACAGTGCTCCGCCGAATTCCTCGCGGACCATTTCCTCGATGACCGCCTGGCCGATCGAGGAGACGATGATGATTGGGATCTTCTCGAGCCGAGCATCTCGTCTCATCTCGGCGGCGAGTTGAAGGCCCTCGGTCGGATGCGTGAGCATGATGTCGAGCAGCACGAGAGCCGGCGGCTCGCGACGCATGGCCTCCAGACCATCCGGCCCGGTCTGGTGGCATGTCACCGTGTGCCCCTCGCGTGCCAGAATGGTCTCGACCGCCAGGTGCATGTCCGGATCGTCGTCGATCAGCAGAATGTGCCCGTGTTCCGCGCTCATAGCTGGCCCCGCGCATGACTCGCGTGCGGCTGATGGTCTCTCACGGCATCGCTGTGCCGGCCCGGTCACAGTGCGACGCGCGGCGTCGGGTGGCGAGTCCGGCAGCGGACCAGCCGAGATATGAAGACGTGCGCAAGAACTCCGAACTCCGGCCGCGGTCGCATATCCATGATAGCACGGTCGGTTGCCGGTGTTTAGCGGCAAGCGGCATAATCAGAGCCCGAGCGGCAGCAGGGGGGGCGAGAACAAACAAGGCGACGAGGGGCAAAGGTACGCGCCGGCGCAACAACAGAGCCCGAGTGGAAGCGCGGGCTATATTGTCGTCAATTCTGAATGGCGAATCGAGGATCAACCGGACAGAAACTGCGCCGTTCCGTTCGTGATCCCTCAATATGCCCCGCGCTTCCGCTCGGGCTCTGATCGCGTGAGAAGGCCTCCTTGCGAGTTCTGAACCCTGACCACTGAACCCTCAATACGCCCCTTGCCTCTGCCTCGGGCTCTGATGGAGGTGTGCAGGGGCGGCTAGCTACTGGTGATGATTGCCACGAATGTGTCAATGTCGAACACATCCATCGTGTCGTCGCAGTTGGTGTCGACGGTCATGACGTTGCAGTCTGGGTACGCCGCCGCGTACGCCGCCGGGTCTATGATGGCCATCACGAAGGCATCGATATCGAAGACGTCTGCCGATCCGTCGCAGTTCGTGTCGCCTAAGGCCAGATACGTGATTTCGAGCGAGATGTACGAGTCGGAGCAACAGTCCGACGGCGGCTGACAGTTCCAAGTGTTGGAGTAGATGTCGAAGCGGTGGGATGGGTACGTGCCGACCGTGTCGCGGAACATGAAGCCGAGATAGCTCCAACTGCCGACCTGGGCGGCGTTGACCGCAGACGTCACGTTGACGGTCTGCTCACCGTAGACAGACGGGCACTGGTTTGGGTCGAACGGGTCCGTGATCGGGCCGTCGAAGGTGGTCACAATCTCGCCGTCCGTGGGCTCGTAGTCCGCCAGATCCGGCAGGCCGTTGCCTTCGTAGCGTTGCAACTCGATCGGGTCCGCCGGCGTAAGGCCGTCATCGAGTGTGCGGATGAAGAAACGCAGCTCGGCGAGCACCGGCGTGCACGACGGCAGCGTGCTCACGTCGAACTCGGCGCAGGCCCGGTCCTCGGTCCCGGCCTTGATGAAAAGGTACTTGTAGACGGTCGGATCTCCGCCGACGAAGACGTCCGCGACGCCGTCCTTTGGGTTGATGTCCCGCGGTGTGAACTCAGCGGTGGCATGGATGATCTGATATGCCGCCAGTGCTGATAGTGTGCCCGTGAGCGCGACCGTGACCAATGCGCAGCGCAACCCCTTCATGGAGTGCCTCCTTCGTTGGGCGTGTGTTGTCCTGGGTTGGTGGCCAGCCATACTCCCGCGCCATTAGCCCGGCCGCGTGATGGTTCTCTTTCGCCAACTGTCCTGTCAACGTGGAGGCAATGTGCGTCGGAGGCGAGTGTCGGGCATGGCCGGGCCTGCCGGCAGATGGACGTCTGGTCGATGTGGCTGTCGCATAAGCGAGACACGGCCGGCCACGTCGTGGCCGGCCGTGTCATCCAGTCCGCTTCACTCTCTCACGTTTGTTCGCCGCGTTAGGACCGGCTGCCCACGACGGCTGTCAATTCCTCGACCATCCGCTTGAGTGTCTCGGACTGTGCGCTGAGTTGCTCGGACGCCGCCGCGGACTCCTCCGCGCCAGACGCGTTTTGCTGGGTCACGTTGTCCATCTGTGCGACGGCGCTGTTGATCTGCTCGACGCCCTGGGCTTGCTCGTCGGCCGCGGTCGCGATGCCGTTCAGCAGCTCGGCTACCTTTGCGACATCGCCGACGATCATGTGCAGGGCCTCGGCGGCCCCGTTGGCGACATCAGTGCCGCCCTTGGCCCGATTGACCGATTCCTCAATCAGCGAAG
>JAFGRR010000085.1 GCA_016935035.1 Phycisphaerae bacterium
GATTGCGCCGTCGCGGCCGGTCAAGGCGTCGATGTCGTCGGCCGGGCCAGCGTCCTTCGAGTTGGCTTCGAGCTTGCCGTTGTCCTGGCAGCACTTGGCCGAAAGCGCACCGTCATCCATCACCTTGCAGCAGGCGTAGCGGCCCGACTTGCACGAGACCGAGCGGGTTGAGCCGTGCTCGGTGATTGAGCAACTGCTCGATCCCTTGCCGCCGGCGCTACAGTCCATGCACGCCGACTCCGCTTCTTTCGGCGCCGCTGCCATAATCACCAGATCGGCCGCTCCCATGAGCAGTGGCCACGTGCGCTGCGCGTCGGCCAACTGTACGCCGCACTTCGTCGTCAACTCCTGGGCGAACGCGTCATCATCGTGCCAAGCCGCCAGTTCGACACACTGTCCCACAATCACCAGCGCGTCGCCGGTGGATGGCGTGTCAGTCATCTGCCACACGAAGTCCAATCCCGCGCCGTCCAGCGCTGTCGTCAACAACACGCGCAGTCGAAACTCCTGCTTGTCTGAGCCGAGTTCTCCCTCGCTGTTGATCACAATTCGGCCAGTGTAGCTGCTGATGCCCAAACCGAGCGTGGCACCCGGGTCTTGAGGCACCAGCCTGATGACCTGGCGACGGACGGGCGACGTGCCGTTGACGTCGTAGTAGAGGGAGATTGTCCCGTCCGGCGAGACGACGGCAAGACCATCGCCGTTGCTCTGCACCTGTTGCCAGATGGAGCTGCCGGCAAACGCATCGATGCTGGCCTGCTCCTGAACTGGGGTTACGGCGGAGCACAGCAGGATGGCGAGAATCGTGCAGGTATGCAACATGGTATATCCTCCCTTGGCGTGGCTCATGTGCCGATCGTTATGAAACCCCCGCTGTCCCACCACCTGAGCCGGCCAGGAGGCCTCTCGAATCGGAACAATAGTAAGTCTTGTCCAGGTTTTCGCGGGTGGCAATGGTAACTCGCATAGTCTAGTCGATGCATCGTTTTATGTAGACGGATTCTGTAGAACCTCTCGCAGAACCGTGACTCTGATCCGAGCCGTGCCCGTGAGGGAGCGGTCGCGCCGCAACACGAACGGTTTCTCAGTCAACCGCTTCCTCACGGGCGCGGCTCGGCTCGGTTGGGGCTGTGGAAGTCGCGGCGACGCGGTATGCTATTGGCGGGCAGAGTGGTGTGGCTGACCGCCCTTGGTTCCGGGTACACATCGTCGGGGTCGGAGAATCGAGTGGGGTGATCGACATGAACATGGATGCGCTGGAGATTGCCGTCGGGAGTGTGGCAGGGGGGTTGTACCTGGGATTCGAGCAACGCGCGACCCAGCAAACGTGCCCCACTGGTAGTCGCCTGGTGGAGGACTACCTCACGGGCCAGGCTGAGCAATCGCCGCG
This sequence comes from Phycisphaerae bacterium, assembly GCA_016935035.1. Taxonomy (GTDB): domain Bacteria; phylum Planctomycetota; class Phycisphaerae; order UBA1845; family Fen-1342; genus JAFGRR01. The sequence goes on from JAFGRR010000085.1 coordinate 1,391, forward strand.
TATCACGATCGACCTCGGCAGCTGCACCTGGGTGGACAGCACATTTGCCGGCTGGATCATCATGCTGCACCGGCGCTTGTCACCGGGAAAGTGCGTGAGGATTGCGAATTGCTCGGACGCCTGCCTGGACTCGCTTCAGCGGCTGCGGATGGACAAGTTGTTTGAGTTCGTGGACATCGCTCCGCCGGGCGCCACTCGCAAGGTTGCCTGCGCCGTTGGCGAGAAACCGAGTCCTGCCGACCTCGAGTTGATGCTTCGTGCGCACGAGGAGCTGGCCGCGCTGGGCGGCGACAACGCCCGCGTCTTCACGCCGATCGTCGAGACGCTTAGGCGCGAGCTGCGCAGGCGCGTGTGACGCGCGCCGACCGCCACGCCGGCAACCCGAAAACGCCCGCCGGCGGCCAGTGGTTCACATCCTCAAAACCGGGTATTCTGCGCCACGTTCGTTCATGAGTACGGTGGCTGATGGGGCATGTACCGCCCCGGCAGAGCCGCTATGTTCCCCGGCTCACCGGGAATCAGAGCTAGACAATCTGGAGGCATCACGATGCTTGACACCGTCAAGAAGCATCTCGGCGACAAGGGCAAGGCGCTGCTGGATCACAAGTGTACGACTATTTTCAAAGAGAGCCTGCACCTGCCTGGTCCGGACTATCTCGACCGCATGTTCATTCCGTCGGATCGGTCGAATCGCGTAATCAATCGGCTGGCATGGATGTTCAAGCACGGCCGTCTCTCGGGCACCGGCTATGTTTCGATCCTGCCGGTTGACCAGGGTGTTGAGCACACCGCCAGCTCGTCGTTCGCGCCCAATCCCATGTACTTCGATCCCGAGAATATCGTCAAGCTCGCGATCGACGGCGGTTGCAGCGCCGTCGCCAGCACGTTCGGCGTTCTGGGTATGGTGGCGCGCAAGTACGCGCACAAGATTCCGTTCATGGTCAAGATCAACCACAACGAACTGATGACCTATCCCAACAAGTACGACCAGCGGCTGTTCGGCACGGTCGAGCAGGCTTGGGACATGGGCGCCGCGGCCATCGGCGCGACCATCTACTTCGGTTCGGAGGAATCGTCGCGGCAGATCGAGGAGATCTCCGACGCCTTCGCCCTAGCCCACGAGCTCGGCATGTTCACCGTGCTGTGGTGCTATCTGCGGAACGACGCCTTCAAGAAGGACGGCGTGGACTATCACGCCGCCGCCGACCTCACCAGCCAAGCCAACCACCTCGGCGTGACCATTCAGGCCGACATGATCAAGCAGAAGCAGCCGACCAACAACGGCGGCTTCAACGCGATCAAGTTCGCCAAGACGCACCCGGACGTTTACAGCAAGCTCACCACCGACAACCCGATCGATCTGACGCGATACCAGGTTGCCAACTGCTACATGGGACGCATCGGCCTGATCAACTCGGGCGGTGCCTCCGGCAGCAATGATTTCGAGGAAGCCGTCGAGACCGCCATCATCAACAAGCGCGCCGGCGGCATGGGCCTGATCTCGGGCCGCAAGGCGTTCCAGCGCCCGGTGAAGGATGGCATCGAACTGCTCAACGCGATCCAGGATGTCTATCTCGATAAGGACATCACGATCGCGTAGCAGTCGTGTTGGATGTCTTGGCCCAGGGTGCCCCACGGTTTCAACCGTGGGGGACTGACGTGATTCGCCCTGCGGCGGCCGCTCCCCGTGGCCACTATCGGGTGCCGAAGCGTGTTCCGAGCAGCATCGCGCTAAAGGAAGATCCCGGCCGGCAGTCAGAATGACCGCTGGCCGGGATTCTTCACAACGTCGCAATTCACCTGCCACTTCCCTTGAGCAGCGGTCATTTCCACTGCCAAACCGCTCGGTGATCCAAGGGGCAGGATGCTCGATTCGATCTCAGGGCGGTGACTGCTTGTACTTGCCGAGGTAGTCCGGATAGAGGACGGCCGGCGGTGCGAATCCACGCGCCGTCAGCTCTGTATCTTTGTCGTCCCACTCGGTCTTTGTCCACTCGCTTTGCGTCGGCTGAGATGATGGTGCTGTCGATGTGGGCTTCGTCTCCCAGAAGAACACCCGACCATCGTCGCTGTTGGACTGCCACACTCGATCGGACGCATCCCACACCCAGTATGCGTTCAGCCAGCCAGCGAAGTCGGGATTCTGGTCTTTGTAGAGTTGGACGCCGTTTCGGTCCGTGATTGTCACTGTCCACCAGCGACTGGTTCCGCCTTGGTTCGCGTTCGTCTCGATCGGTACCGTCAGAGTGTATTTGCCGCTTGGCGACACTGATGGTTGCTTCTGGTTCGGCTTCTGGCGGTTTCTGCCGCAGGCTGTCAGTTGAATGATCGCGACACACAGCGTCGCAGCAATCACGATTCGCAGCTTCATTTCGGAGTTCCTCTGGTCTTCGGTGGAGACTGTCGCCTTCAGATCGCTCCGCCGCCCCTTCTATGAAGCCGGGCCTGTCAAGGACGAAGTTGGAATGGGCTCAGCCTTCTATTCGGGTTTTGGACCGCTGC
>JAFGRR010000655.1 GCA_016935035.1 Phycisphaerae bacterium
GAAATTCCGCAAGTTTCTCCAGCAGTCGGACGACACGGACAAAATCTATGAACTCCTGGCCGAGGCGGATGACAATCTCCTGGCCAGCTAGCGACGATCGGCATTATGGCCGAAGCACCCCGAAAATCCGGCAGCGCGCAGCAGCGTGAAGCGGTCATTCCCAACAAGGAAGGGCTGCATTTCCGCCCGATCATGCAGTTTGTCGAGGCGGCCGCACGCTACCAGTCCCGCGTCACCGTGCACTGCCAGGGACGCCAGGCCGACGCACGCAGCCCCATGGAGTTGCTCATGCTTGTCGCGACACAAGGCACAACGGTCAGGCTGATCGCCGAGGGCGATGACGCCGGCGAGGTGATGGACACCTTGACGGCTCTGATCGAATCCGGGTTTGGCGAAGAGTAGCCGGCCCATCACGACATTTGAACACAAGAAATTGCCGAAGTTGATGATCCATTTGCTGGATCATTGCTGGCGCGGCGGTGTCCGCGGCTGATGATCACGAAACAAGGGATTAATGTATCGCCAGGGGTCGCCATCGGGCCCGCGCTTGTCCTCGACACCGAGGAATACCGCATCCCGCGCCGCGAGATTGATGCCACCCAGGTACCCACCCAGATCCGTACCCTCGACGACGCACTCGATGCCTCGCGGCAAGAGGTAACCGAACTCCAGCTTGGCGCTACCCGACGACTCGGCGAGAAGACCGCCGCCATTTTCGCCTTCCACGGCGAGTTCATCGCCGATCAGAAGCTGCGTGCCGCCGTCGTCAAGCTGATCGAGGAGAAACGCTATACCGCGGCCTACGCCTTTGAGCAGGTCATCCGCCAGCAGCAACGCCAGTTTCAATCGGTGACGGATCCCTACCTCAAGGAACGCGTTCGCGATCTTTTCGATATTCAGAAACGCGTGCTGCGTCATGTCCTAGGACGCGTGCGCGAGGACATCGGCAAGCTGACCGAGCCGGTCATCATCGTCGCCCACGACATCAGCCCGTCCGAAGCCGTCTCGCTCGACCGCGAACGCATCCTCGGACTGGCGATCAACGTCGGTGGCCAAACGTCCCACACCGCCATCATCGCCCGTATGCTCGGCATCCCATCCGTTGTCGCGCTTGAAAACATCACCGACGACATCTCCGGCGGCGAGACACTCATCATCGACGGCACGCACGGAATCGTCATCGCCAATCCCGAGCCGGAAGTGATCCAGCGCTACCGCGCCCAACAGCGCGAGTACCGCGAGTTCATCAGCGAGCTGCGCGGTCTGCGCGATCTGCCCGCCGAGACGCTCGACCACACACGCGTGACCTTGTGCGCCAACATCGAGCTTTCCGAGGAGGCCCCCGCCGCCATCGAGGCCGGCGCCGAGGGCATCGGTCTATACCGCACCGAATTCGTCTTTCTGGCGCATAAGCGACTACCCACCGAGGAGGAGCAATACGAGGCCTTCCGGGCGGCTGTGCGCTCCATGGGCGACCGGCCGATCGTCTTCCGCACGATGGACCTCGGGGCCGACAAGATCCCCGGTCCGCTCGACAGTGAGCACGACCACAATCCCGTACTGGGCCTGAGGTCGCTGCGTTACTGCATGCGCGACCTGAACATGTTTAAGACGCACCTGCGTGCGCTGCTGCGTGCGTCGGGCGAGGGCAACGCCCTGCTCATGTTCCCCATGATCACACAACTCCTCGAACTGCGCCAGGCGAAACACATCCTCGGTGATGTGATGGAAGACCTGGATGAGGAAGAACTCCCCTACCGCCACGATATCCCCATCGGCATGATGATGGAGACGCCCGCCGCCGCCATGATGGCCGACGCCTTCGTAAAGGAAGTCTCCTTCATCAGTATCGGCACCAACGACCTGACGCAGTACACCCTGGCGGTTGACCGCGCCAACGAACGCGTCTCGCACCTGTACTCGCCGCACAACCCGGCGGTCCTCAAGCTCGTGCGTGAGATCATGCGCGCCGCGCGACAGCACGACGTGCCGGTGAGCATCTGCGGCGAAATGGCTGGCGCGCCGATCTACACGCAACTGCTGTTGGGCCTCGGTTTGCGCGAGTTCTCCATGGCCCCGAAGGACATTCCGGAGATCAAGAAAGTCGTCCGCTCGACCACCCTGCGGCGTTGCAAAACCATCGCGAACAAGGTCCTGCGCTTCGACGCCGAACGCCAGGTGCTCAACTATCTGCGCGACGAGCTGCGCAAGATCGTGCCGGAGACACTCTGATGTCCGTGCTCTCGTGTCCAACCGGCCTCCACCGCGCTCCGGCGTCAACCGGCAAGACGCCCGTGGCGGTGGAGTACGCGCTGACCGGCGACCTCCGGTTCCTCTCGCATCACGACGAGATGCGCATGCTGGCGCGGGCCGCCATTCGGGCACGCTGGCCGATCGCATATTCGGGCGGGTTCAACCCCATCCCACGCCTGAGCATCGCGCTGCCGCGCCCCGTCGGACTGGCCTCACAGTGCCAGCTCGCGATGATCCAACTGACGCACCCACGCCCGGCCGACGAGTTGCGTTCCACGCTCAACCAGAGCCTGCCACGCGGCTGCTCGGTCACTCACCTGAATATCCCCGGGCCATCGCGCGCGCCGCAACCA
>JAFGRR010000656.1 GCA_016935035.1 Phycisphaerae bacterium
CGGCAAACGTCCACGTCACACCGCCATCGTGACTATAGGCGTAGCCGGCCTGGCGGAAGTCCGATGCCACCGTGTCAAACTGCCGCCACACTACGACTATCTCGTCCGGGTCCAGCGGGTTGATCGCCAGGCTCGGTTCGTTGGCCGCGTCATCGACTATGTTCAGCCCCAGCGCATCGACGTTTACCTGCACGCACTCGTAGCTCCCACGCCTGACCACCCGCGCCGGCCGCACCGGTGCGACTTCGTGCGGCGGCCGGATCACCTGCGCATCACCGGGACGCTCATGTACCCAGGGGGGCTGAGCGGTCGGCGTGACATCATCGGCGAGCGCTGCCGACAGAAAGCCGGCAATGACGACGGTTACCGCGTAAGCGCATACGCTGCTGCCGAGCTTGGCGTGCATGATTGTCTCCCCGCGAAGCGCTGGACCCCTCGCGATTGGTACCGGGACGCGAATGCGACGCGACCGTAACTGTCAGCCAGGCCGAACCGGCCTCGCCAAAACACCACTTTACGCCGGCGGCCAGACCGAATCCAGCCCATGTTCCACCCGGGCCGGCCCCAACCGCGCCAAGGCACCATCCCCCGGCGACGCGACGTCTCATGCCGGCGGCAGGCAGCCCAGACCTACTTCGCTGGCTCGATCAGCCGAGCCGCCAGCGGCTCAGCCGTATAGCAGTGCAGAACGCCGTCAGCAGCATCCTCCACGATTACCGTCAGGAGATCGTTCTTATCGATCCAGACGTGCACGATCGTGTCATCGCTGAACTCGTAAGTCGTGTGTCGCTGCCGCGTGTTGAACGCGCACACGAAGGCTACCTCCGCCCCGGTCACCTGGTCGAATTCGCGCGCCGCGATGTGTTGCGATATCTCGAAGTATCGCTGCGTGGCGACTCCGATCAGGTCTGGGTTAGGCGCGGAACCCATCGCCTCCGCCATGTCAGGATGATCTTTCGCGGCGTCCACCAACAGGCTGTGCCACGCGTGATCGAACGCCTCGATCTTCTTGCAGGCCACCGGCAGCACTTGGTCCGGCGGCTGTCCCTTGTCCTGGACGCAGACGTACGGAGCGTCGCCGCGCAGATCGTCGTTCGGCCGTATAACAACGCTGCGGCCACCCTCGCCGACCAACTCGATCGCCTCCGTGGTTTCGGTCTCGCTCGGCGAGCCGCAGATCGCGAGCCCTTTGGTCACACGCTCTGTGACTCTGACCTTCCCCGTCCACTTGAAATCGCCGGCCACGGTCGTGTCGATCTCCCTGACCTGATAGCTGATGCACCCACTGGCCAGCAGCAGCACGCCAATTGCTGCCAGCATTCCCCACAACCGTGCACCCGCAATCACCTTGTTCCGATTCATGGCAATCCTCCCTAATGGTGGGGCAGTCGCGTCGCTGCCGATGGCCAGAGCATAGCATCCGCCGCGCGCCACGCACAGGTGCCAAACCTCGCCAGCGTCTCAGATGTAACGTCCGTGTGATAGAGTCTCCCCGCCGCGCACGCAAACGGCGAGCTGTGGGATGTCCACAAAACTCGCCGTTAACGTGGTTTAAGGCTGACGCGCCGCGCGGGATTCGAACCTGCAACCTTCGGTTCCGTAGACCGATGCTCTATCCAATTGAGCTAGCGGCGCTGCGTCTTTCGAGACGCGTAATATAACCGCCGGTTCCCGCCGGTGCAACGCCGCCCGGCGACACCCAAAACAAGCTCGGCGGGCGGCCTCCCCGACGCCGCCCGCCGCTGTCATGTGACCGCACTCGGCATATCCGAGCAAACGGTTCCGGCGGTGAACGTGAGACCCGCAGGCGTAATCGCCTCGCGTATCTCACGCCCGCCGGAAGCAGGGGCCCACGCCGCATTGGCGTGCGCCGACCGATTTCGCCGTGACGCTACGGCAGAATGATATAGCCCACGGTCGTTTCAGTGTTGTCCGACCGCGTGGTGGCGGTCTTGAACCCGACCAGCTTGGCCGAGCAATCGACGTCCCACGCCGGTGTGCCATACGTGTCGGCACCCTCGGGATCGGCCGGCACTACGAACGACGCGCCGCCCGTGCTGTACTGGAGGTACCAGCCGCCGAGGAAGACATAGCTGTCATCCGGCACCACACAGAGCGAACCGGCGTAACCGACCAAGCCGTTGTTGGTCGTCGAGCCATCGATGTAATCATCCATCGCGGCCTTGCTGAAGCCCGGCCCCGGCACCGTACCGACCGCGGCCCGCTGTGAGCCACCACTGCTGTCGTCGGAGTCGTAATCCGCGTAGAACGCGAAGGTCTGGCTGCCGATGTCGAGGTCAAACGTGCCCTCCCCATCGGGCAGTTGGATGATCGAAGCGCCGGCCAGGTCAACAAGCATGGCCTGCGGATACGACTGGTCGTCCAGCGCTATGACGTAGCTGCCGTTCATCTGCATCTGAACGTCGCCGATGCCATTAGGCGCGGCGATCTGCGTCGGGGCGACGTCGGGCGCGGCAATGTCGTACACGAAGAACGTGTCGTCGGCCGCAACCACGACCGTGCCGGTGGCGGCATCGACCGCAACCTGGTCGACCATGTTGTTGTAATCGACCGGGTTCTGGTCGAAGGCGATAAGCGCCGGCTCAGCGCCGCTCACGTCGATCACCTTGATGATTTTGCCGTCAGTCACTTCATTTTCATCACAGATGACGACGCAGTAGTTGCCGTCAGCCTGCATGTGGCCCGGGTCGTCGGCGCCAACCGGGATGCCGCCAAGGCGGATCTCCTCGGCGTCGAAGGTCTTCAGCATGGTGCCTGTGAGGGCGTCGAATACGCTGACCTGGAAAGCCAGGCTGGCAGTGTTGCTGCCGGCCAGGAAGATCGTGTGACCGCCGACCGCGAATCCCTTGCAGGCATACAGCTCGGTGTTCGTAACGGGCGTGCCGGCGGTGGGAGCCGTCGAGGGGATGATGTACGAGACACCGATGATGGACGAGTCGCCATACCCGGTGCCGAACGCGATCAAGTCGGTGCCGCACCGCAGGGCGGCATCGTGCCGCATGCTGATGCCGGTCTTGACGATCGTGAAGGCCGCGGTACCGCTGCCGTCGGTCGTCCCACCATCAGTTGTCCCACCGTCGGTGGTACCGCCATCGGTCGTCCCACCGTCGGTTGTCCCACCGTCGTCAGTGGTGTCACCGCCGCTTGGCAGCAATTGCGGGCAGCCGGCATTAGGCAGGATGAAGAAAGCCGCAGCAGCCAACATTACAGCAACAGTGAGAGAAGTTTTCATAAAGCCGATCTCCTTGTGCCGGGGTTTTCCGGCTGGTATCGCTCGACCGCCTTGTCGAGCACTGTCTGTGCCCGCCATTCACTCAAACCGCGCAAGTGAATACAGTTAGCGGGGTTACGTACGATTCTGGGACACTCACAAGCCGAATCGTGATTCCTCGTTCTTGACTACGACAAATATCGGCACCGCTCTCGACAAAACTTGCGACGTCAATTGTCGCGGAACAGGTGGTCCGCCCGCAGACACGGCCACGACTTGGGCTACGTGCTGATCGGAGGACTAGGTGGATGCTATCATCGCCTGAGAACCGTCGCCACGGGGAGGTGACGGGAAAGATATTCCCCGACTCGTCGCAGCTTCCGCAGCGGAGCAGGACCGGCCGGGGCGTGCGGACAACAAAAACGGCCCACGCCTTGCGGCTATGGGCCTGATGGCCGGTGCGCCGCAACCGACCAGCGGTCGCGGGCGACTCGTTGCTCGGCGTGAAAGACGGGCGGCGGGCGGGCGGGCTCCCCGACGCCGCCCGCCGCCAGCGCACGCGCCGGGCAGGGCGATTCGGATATTGGCATTGGCCCTGGCCGGCATGCGGTCCGGGCGCCGGCGTGAGACGCGCCGGCGCCCGTCGTGGCGCGCCTCCCTTACGGGCTACTGCTTCTTGACCGGCACGTTCTCCATCAACATGCGGAACTTCGCGTACTGCTTCGAGTTGGCATAGTGGAAGGGCAGACCCTTCTTAACGCCGGCTTCCTCGGCGGTGTAGAACACCATGTGATAGCAGTACGCCGTCTTCGGGTCTTTCGTGCCCTTGAAGGCGACGAAGATGTCGATGCTGTACTGTGTCGGCTCCTCGGTCACGGGGGCCTTCTTGTACACGTCCCAGCCCTTGCCCTCTACGCAGGCGGCGATGGGGGTGTGTTCGTCGTCATACTCGGGCTTCGACCACTTCGGGTTCTTCTTGAGGAACTCGATGGCGGCGGCGGCTAACTCATCCGGGTTGCCGGGGCCCGCGAAGTCCGGGTTGTTGCCCGGCCACTTCAGATCCTTGAGCACCGCGTGCCACTGAGGTCGCGCTTTCTCCAGCACGGCTTTCGCCTGCTCGATGTACTCGTCGTAGTCGCCGTCGGGATTCCACATCTTGGCCAACTCGAAATAGCCGACCGCATCCTCGGCCCGTGTGACCTTGAGCTCGAGCTTCTCTTTCTCATCCTCGATCAAGTTCGCGATGCGGTACGCATCCTTGCCCCAGCTCACAGCCCATTCCGCGAACATGGCTTCCTTGCGCGGGATGTCGATGTCGTAACCCGCCGCCGCCGCCTGCCACGCCGGCATTTTCACATCGAGCGGCTCTTCCACGCCTTCGAATTTCTCGAGCACTTCGGCGGTGGTCGTGCCGTAACGCTCTTTGAACGTCTCACGCAGGGGCTCGAACTCCTTCTTCCAGGCCTGCCACTCCTCGATGCAGCCCTTTCCCAGCTTCTTCACTTCCGATTGCGACATGAATACGTACTGATACTTCTGGCACAGATCGGCGAACTGCTTCCAGTCCTGCTTGGCCTGTTTCTTGTCGATGTCCGCCAGTGCACCGGGCACCAACAGGCCGCCCGTGACAACGATGATCGCGATGCATCCGAATACTCTTGTGCAGCTCATTATCAATCTCCGATTCAAAGACACTCAATACCGTCGCCGCTCATCACACGCGGCGCGGGTCTACGGCAGGATGATGTAGCCGACGGTC
>JAFGRR010000657.1 GCA_016935035.1 Phycisphaerae bacterium
CACCTGCCTCGACGCCGAACTCGTTAGGTCCGTCTGCAACGCGCCATACCTTGAACAGCGCAAAGTCAAATCGTGATCGGTATGACACGTTGGCAATCGCTCACGACAGGACACCTCCTCACGAGATTAACTGGCGGTGAACATCATGGATTGCCTGACTCCTGAACAGACCGAGGCGTTCGCGCGCGGCGACACCGATCCCGCCGAACTCGCGCTTCAGCGAGACCACATCGCGCAATGCGAATCATGCCGCCATGCGGTCGACGAGGCGTGCGCCAACGAGGCCATCCTGCGCCAGTTGAAACGGCAAAACGCCGACGGTCAACGCAACGCCGCCACCGCCCCTCTGACGCCGACGGAGACCGCCGACGACCAGTCGCCATCGCTCGATGCGCGCAGGTCGATGGACGCACTCGACACTGACAGCAACATCGGGCGGCATATTGGCCCATACGAAATCAAGCGTCAGATCGGCGGCGGTGGCATGGGCAACGTCTATCTCGCCGCCCGTGTCGATGACTTCAAGCAGACCGTCGCACTCAAGCTCATCAAGCGCGGCATGGACACCGATGCCATCCTCCACCGCTTCCGTAACGAACGACAGGTCCTCGCCGCCCTCAAGCATCCCAATGTCGCGCGATTGCTGGACGGCGGCACCACGAACGACGGCCTGCCATACTTCGTCATGGAATTCGTCGAGGGCCGCCCCATCGACGAATACTGCGATCAGCACAAGCTCACCACGGTCGAGCGTTTGCGGCTCTTTCAGCAGGTCTGCGCCGCCGTGCACTTCGCGCATCAGAACACCGTCATTCACCGCGATCTGAAGCCCGCGAACATTCTGGTATCGGAAGATGGCCTCGTGAAGCTCGTTGACTTTGGCATCGCCAAGCTGACCAATCGCGAACTCGCCTTTCAGACGCTCGACTACACCGCGCCCGAATTCCGCCTGATGACGCCGGAATACGCCAGCCCCGAGCAGGTCCGTGGCGACAGCCTGACCACTGCCAGCGATGTTTACTCGCTTGGTGTCGTGTTGTACGAGTTGGTCACCGGACACCGGCCGCTGCGCCTGGCCAGTCGCGCCCTGCGCGAGATCGAGCGCGTCATCGCGGAGCAGGAACCGCGACGTCCCAGCGACGTCATCAGCGAATGGGTTGAGCTGCCCAGCGCCAGCGGCGATAGCTCCGTGCTAACGCCCGAGTCCGTCAGTCTGCCGCGCGAAGGCCAGCCCGACCGCCTGCGCAAGCGCTTGCGCGGCGATATCGACAACATCGTGATGATGGCACTGGCCAAGGAGCCGCGGCGGCGCTACGCCTCGGTTGAACAGTTCAGCGCCGACGTGGAACACTACTTGCGCAACGAGCCCGTCATCGCCGCACCACCCAGCCGAACTTATCGCTTTCGCAAATTCGTTCATCGCAACAAGGGCTGGATTGCCGCCGGCTCGCTCGCCACGCTGGCGTTGCTTGCCGGGCTGTCGCTGGCGAGCTACGGCTTCTGGCGCGCCAGCCAGCAGCGCGACCGCGCGATCATCGCCGAGACGATCGCCACGAATGAGGCCCAGCGCGCCACCGCCGCCGAGGCCCGCGCCACCGAGCAGGCCGAGCGCGCCACGCGCGAGACCCGCAAGGTCTTGGCCGTCAACCAGTTCCTGACCACGATGCTCAGTTCGGTTGATCCGTCCATCTCGCTCGGGCGTGAGATCACCGTCCGCGAGGTACTTGACCAGGCCGCCGCGCACATCGAGGCGGGCGTCTTTCGCGATCAGCCGGCAATCGAGGCCGCTATCCGCCACACTATCGGCAGCACCTATATCGCCCTCGGCCGCTACGACGAAGCCGAGCCTCATCTGCGCCGCGGGCTGGCCTTGTGCCGCGAGTTGCACGGACCCGAGTCGCCTGAACAATCGGCGTCCATACACGCCCTTGGCTGTTTGCTGCTGTACGAGGGTGAGCTCGCCGAGGCTGAAGACCTCTTCAAGGAAGGTCTCGCGCAGGCACGCCAGCAATTCGGCGACCAGTCGGCGCAGGTGGCTCTCGCACTCAACAACCTCGGCGGCGTACTCGAAGCCCAGGGTAAATACGCCGAAGCCGAGCCCATCCTGCGCGAGGTTCTGGCACTCGACCGTGCGCGCGGCGGCGAGATCACTACCGCCGCCAATAACCTCGGTGTGATCCTCCAGCGGCTGGGCAAGTACGACGAGGCCGAGCAGCTTTACCGCGAAGTCCTGGCGATTCACCGCGCCGAGCACGGCAACGACCATCCAACAGTTGCCAGCACGCTCGACAACCTGGCCCTGCTCCTCAACAGGTGGCGCAATGATCCAGAGGCCGAAGAACTGATGCGTGAGGCGTTGCGCATCAATCGCAAGACCTGCGGCGACGTTCATCCGAATACCGCCCGCACGCTCGTCAACCTCGCCGACATCCTGCTGGATCAACGCCGCTACGATGAGGCCGCCGCGCTCTATCGCGAGGCCAACCAGGTCGATCGTGCCATCTACGGCGACGAACACCCCCTAACCGCAAGCTCCATGACCGGCTTGGCCGAGGTAATGTCGGCGCAGGGCAATCACGCCGCAGCACGCGAGCTGTTCGAAAAGGCGCTGGTGATTCAACAGAAGACCCTCGGCCCTGATCATCCCGACGTGGCCGCCACGCTCAGTGCCCTCGGTTCCACGCTCTACGCACTGGGCGAGCACGAACAAGCCGAGGCCCACTTCCGGCAGGCCCTTGAACTGCGCCGTCGTACACTCGGCGAAGATCATCCGTTCGTCACAGCGTCCCTCGGAAACCTCGCCGCGTCTTTGGCAGCGACCGGTAAACCTGATGAGGCCGACGCGCTATATCAACAGGTCCTGCGCAGGCAGCGCCAGACACTGGGTAAAGAACACCAGCAGGTCGGCGTCACGTTGCTGAACTACTCCACGATGCTCAGCAGCCAGGGCCGGCACGCTGATGCCGCCGACGCCGCGCGCCAGGCCCTGGAGATATTCGTTGCCACCCACGGCGAGCAACACCTGCGCGTTGCCGAAGCCAGGCAACAGCTGGCCAAGGTCCTCCAAGCCGGCGGCGAATTCGAAGCGGCCGAGACCGAGCTGCTCACCGCATACAATCTGCGCGCCACCCTAGCCGGTTCCGACGCCCGCGCGACACAGGAGTCCGCGCTAGGCCTCGTCGATCTCTACGAAGCATGGGGCAAACCAGACGCCGCCGCCGAGTGGCGCGTCAAGGCCTCCACGGAGGAATTAGAACCCGAGTGACCATCGCGCCAATCTCGCCGCCTCCCGTTACAATGGGCGCGTTGCATACGCTGTCCGACGCCGGCTGTCATCGAATGCCCCGTGGGGAGATCGTCATGCCACGCTGTCCCGTCTGCAAGGATCAGTGCTTCCCGCTGAAGTACGAGAACGTCCCCATCTTCCAATGTGGGACTTGCGGCGGCCACTGGGTCGACAAGGTCAAGCTCGACCGCATCTGTGCCATCCGCGAAGTCGAGATGCCCGATGCCGTGAAACAGAAGATGATGGACATCGCCGACGAGTCCAACAGCGCCCAGAAGCTCTGGTGCTTGAGCTGCGGCACCGAGATGGTCAAGGAACAGTTCAAGTACTGGGACGACATTCAGATCGACCGCTGCCCCAAGTGCAATCGCATCTGGCTCGATCGTGGCGAGCTCGAAAAGTGCCAGATTTACTGGGAGTACATGCAGGATCACCCTGAGGAATGGGAGGGCAAGAACCTGATCGAGCGCAAGGCCCTGCTCGACGCCGAGTTCGCCGCCCGCCGCGCCGCGCTCAAGGACGAAGCCGAGTCCGCCCGCGACCGCGCCCGCAGCATGGGGTCACTGCGCTACTACGGTATCGCCAACATCCTCCGCAACCTCTTCACACGCTGATCTATGGCGGCCAGCCTTGAGCAATACAGTGCCCCGTTCAACTTCTGTCCGGCATGTCGCTACATGCTGCGCGGCCTGCCGGACGAAGGACGCTGCCCCGAGTGCGGCTTTCGCTACGACAGGGACACGATCGTGTGGCAAGTTGATCGCCCAGTGCTGCGCATGACTGCCATTATGATGTTCGTCCAGGCACTGGTATTCTCTGCTCAGTCGATTGTCAACTTGCGCCCCTGGTGGTCACCGCGCACGGTTCTGGTCAACGGCCGAATGACAATAATGCCCGTCAGTTGGGGGATGGTGATCGCGTCGGCAGTGGTCGGACTCCTGTCCATGCTGGTTGTGTTGTTCATGTGGCGCAGGCTGCGTCACCATGAGTTCATCGCCATCTCGCGCTACGGTCTGTGGTTCAACCTCGGATGGCAACCGCGCGAAGCCAAGTGGGATCAGATCGTCGATATCGGCCGCACACGCCGCGGTACGCGCATCACGCTGGCCAACGCCCCCGACATCACCCTGCGTATCCCAGGTGCCGGCGCCATCTACACCGAACCACTCGAACGCGCCACATACTTCTGGCAACACAGAAAAGACGCCGCGCCAGCGTCGAATAACTCCGCCCAGACACCCGCGCCGATAATCACCGCCCACAATCCCGCGTCCGAGTAGACGCTAATCAAGAGAAAAACTTCATCCCGCTGGACTTTTGTCCAGCGCATGCCCTATGCCTCAAATGGAGAATTAGGAGAGGTTCACACCGAGGAGGGCCGAACCCCAATTTGACGCCAGGATGGCACCACCCGGGATGCGACTGCGCGCCGTGAGAGGACGGTGCGCGCGCCGAGAGGAGGAGCTTGCATGATGTACCACCGCTATCTTGCCATCGCAGTCACGCTTGCGACCGCCGCCGTCTGTTCCGCCAGCGTCATCGACAACGTCCACACGTTCTCGCCGACGCCGGCCGATCTCTACGACCTCCCGCATGAAAGAGCGTACATGTGGGGCATCGACACCGGCCTCGATTCGAGTGAACAGGTCATCTCCGCCACACTGTCCTTCTACCAGATCCGCAACTGGGACAACAGCGCGAACGACCTCTACAACAGCCTGCTCGACGGCTGCGCCCTGGGCGTTACGCAGCTCAGCGACAACGCCGGCGGCGACTACTTCCTCAACATCTACTCCGGTTTGCAGACCTCGCTCGTGACCTACAGCAATCTGACCACCGCCCCGGTCGACCTTCACTACGACTTCAACGCCGACCAGTTGAGCGCCCTCAACGGCTATCTCACCGACGGCGTCATCGGCATCGGCATCGACCCCGACTGCCACTACTACAACTGCGGCATCGAGCTGACGCTCACGACGCCCGAGCCGACCGCCTTCACTCTGCTCGGCCTGGGCCTGCTGGCGTTCTTCTGGCGCCGCCGCTAACGCGCGACTACACAAAAAACCGACTCCGCACCCGCACACGGAGTCGGTCCTGAATACAACGTTGTCTCCCCCAGTTGCCCGCGTCATCGTGGCGCGGGCGTTTTTTTTGCGCGCCGCGTCCCGACTACCCGACCGCCGGCTCGACGGTGTGCTCGGCCTTCTTGGCCTTGCTGGCAGCGGCTTCCAGTGCCTGCTCCAGGTCCGCGATGATGTCCTTGACGTTCTCGATGCCAACCGACAGTCGCACCAGCCCATCCTCGATATGCGCCTGACATCGTGCCTTCGCGCCCATCGATGCATGCGTCATGCTCGCCGGATGCTGAATCAGCGTCTCCACGCCGCCCAGGCTCACCGCCAGCATGCACAGCTTCACCGCGTTCATCATGCGCCGCCCCGCCTCGATGCCGCCCTTCAGACAGAAAGATATGATCGCGCCCGGCCCGTCCATCTGCCGCTGTGCCAACTCGTACTGCGGGTGGCTCTTCAGCCCCGGGAAGCACAGCCACTCTACCTGCGGATGATGCTCGAAATGCTCCGCGATGATCTGGGCGTTCTCGCACTGCGCTCGCACGCGCAGCGGCAGCGTCTTGATCCCACGATGCACCAAGAACGACTCCATCGGCGGCAGCACGCCGCCGAAGTGGTTCAGCATCCGCCGCATCTTCGCGTACATCTCCTGATCGCGCACCACGACCATACCGCCCACCACGTCCGCGTGCCCGTTCAGCGACTTGGTCAGGCTGTGCACGATGACGTCCGCGCCGAAGCGGAAGGGCCGCTGGAGGATCGGCCCCATGAACGTGTTGTCCACGACCACGAGCGCGCCCATCTCATGCGCAAGCTTCGAGATCGCCTCAATGTCGGCGATGACAAGTGTCGGGTTGCAAGGCGTTTCGATGTACACGACCTTCGTGTTCGGCCGCATCGCTGCCCTTACCGCCGCGATGTCGCCCGTATCGACCATCGTGGATTCGATACCGAATTCCGACATGATGGATCCGACAAGCGTGCAAGTCGGTCCATAGACGGCCTCGCTGCATACGACGTGGTCGCCCTGTTTCAGAAGCGTTCCGAGCGCGGTGTGCACGGCGGCCATGCCGCTGCCGCACGCCAACGCCGCATACCCGCCCTCGAGCGCCGCGACAGCCTTCTCGACGGCCTGGACGGTCGGGTTGCCCATACGGGAGTAGATGTAGCCCTGCCCCTTGCCGGCGAATAACGCCGCCCCCTCCTCGGCAGTGGCAAACCCGAAGGTCGAAGTCTGGTAGATTGGGGGAACGGCCGGGTGAAACTCGTGCGCATCGACCCCCGCATGCACCGCTAGGGTTTCCGGTGCGTAATCGTTGCCGTGGCTCATTTGGTACTCCCGATGTGATGCAGGCAGAAGGTGTCGCGCGGCTCGCAAGGCGATGAACTCGCGCTGGAGGCGATGCAACCGTCCGATAGATGCTCCGATCGGCAATCGCCCCCCGTGGACGCCGGTACGTGCCGTCGCCCAGCAGGTCCACGCCCTCAGACTACGCGCTGGGGCCCCGCGAATCAAGCCGCTGTGGCTGGCAGACGGGAGCCACACGATACGGCGGGCAACACGCCCGGGAGCCCGCCAAGCCGGTCGGCGGCGGCCTCCTCACTATTGTCCCTTCGATCCTGGACCGATATGTGTTAAGATTAGGGATTGCTGTGCCACGGGGCCTGCATGCCCCTCCGAAAACGCACGGCCGAATACAAACGGGTCATGAAACAAGAGGTTTGACTGACATGCGACGCCAGCCGTTCAACCGAGTGCGAGAGATGTCGCGGAGATTCGCGCTGCTCGCTTGCGTTGGAGCATTGTTGATGGTCGGGTGCGCGGAGACGCGCGCCGACAGGTCGGCCGTGATTTCACCTGAGCATAGCCGCCCGCCAGCACCGGCCCCAGCTGTCGACCCCGCGTCAGAGATGGAGACTCTGACCATCATGGACGCGCCGCTGGCCCAGGACACCGGCGCGACCGCCGCTCAACCGCCGCCCGCCGGCAACGGCGACGCCGAACAGCCCGCCGAACGAAAGCCCGGCACAACCGAGGCATCACCCTTGGCCTCGACGATCATCAGGCGACAGGCATCGCTGGCTGCGAAGTCTGACCAGGCCGAACCCCAGCAGCCCAAGCCGGCCGAGAGCACCGACGCGCTAGCCAAGGAAATCCGCGAGCGTATCCTCGCCGCCCAGGCCGAAAAGGCCAAACGCGACGCAGCCAAGACGGACCAGCAGGCATCCCGCTCCATCCAACCGGTGAAGAGACCCGCCACGGTCGGTCAAGCCGCCGCCAAACCCGCCCAGCAGGCGCAGACAAAGCAATCAGGTTGCGGCCCGACCGGCGACGTGCCAGCCCCGTCACCTAACGGCCCGCATCCGAAGTGGACCTGCGAGCAGCCCACCGTGACGATCGACCCAACGTGGCGCGGCCAGCCGCTGGTCTTCAAGTTCCCGATCAGTAACCAGGGTGAGGCAGATCTGCACATCCACCTGAAGGGCGGCTGAGGGGTCAAGATCGCGGGTGGGTCCACCCGCAAGATCGCCCCCGGGCAAAGCGACGAAGTCGAAATCACGCTGAGCAGTAGCAAGTACACCGGCGATTTCAAGCGCAACATCGGCGTCACCACGAATGACCCCGAGAACGTCCAGGCCGCGCTCGTCTGCGCCGGCAAGGTGCTCATACCGTGGAAGCTCGAACCCACCATCCTCAACTTCGGACAGGTCGCACGCGACGCGGAATCGGTCACAAAGACAGTCATGATCAAACGTGGCGACGGCGGCCCGCTCAATCCTGAACTCGTCACACCCTCACGCGATGGCCTCTCCGCAAAGCTGACCGAAATCCAGCCGGGCGAACAGTACGAACTCGAAGTCACGCTCACGCCGCCATGGCCCAACGGAACACTCTCGACCGCCGTTCTGCTGAAAACCGGCCTAAAGGACATAGTGCAGGAGTCCGTGCGCGTCTTCGCGCGCATCGAGGCC
>JAFGRR010000658.1 GCA_016935035.1 Phycisphaerae bacterium
CGCCAGTCCGATATCAAAGCCCGAGCGGAAGCGAGCGGGCATATTGCCGTTAGCTTGCCGCTATCAGCTATCAGCTATCAGCTATCAGCTATCAGCAAAGAAGCGTGCCACACCTGACGCACGATCTCGACACCATCCTTGCCGCGTATTCCAATCATCAGCGATGGCGTCCCCCTCAATTATCCGACGCGTCCGGCGGACTATCTGGTCGCTCACCTTGGACGGGACGTTGGCCTTGCTGGATCACCTGAAAGCGCCGACGGCCGAGAAGCGCGCTGGCACTCAGCAGTTCGATCGCGTAGTTGCCAGCGACCGGAATGCCGACGCCGCGCAATGCGAAAACCATGTCCACCGTCGCCAACGGACTCGGCGCGCGGACGCGTTCCTCGGCCCGGAACAGCACCGAATTGTCCGTATCGCGGATCAGGCGCAGCTCGATCCCCGCCTCGCCCTGGATCTCCGTAATCGACGCCATCACGACCAGTTGCTGAATTGTCGCCGGGAATCGCGGCACCAGGATCGCGTTGAACAACCCGATCGCGCTTTTCTTGTTCGTCAGTCGATCATCGATGACCTGGTCGCAGATCAAGAGCGACACCAGCGTCGGCACGGATCGTACAGGGGCGCCTGACATGCGGTTCTCCAGCGCGGAGTGTACCCGGTATCGCAACTCCGCACACGAAATGTAGCAGCCGACGTCTCGTCGGCCGTAGACTCCGACACCGAGGTGTCAGTGATACCGAACGACGAAGACGGCCGACGAGACGTCGGCCGCTACACCCGTAACGCCTCACTCATCCGCCCCTGGACGCGACCGGCGCTGGCGCTTCACGTCGCCGCGCTGGCGCTTGGCCTCCAGTCGGCGTTCCCGTGAACCGCGCGTCGGGGCGGTCGGTCGGCGCGACTTCTGAACGGTGAACGCTTCGGCCAGCAGTTCGATCAGGCGTCGCTCGGCGCGGTTGCGATTGCGGGCCTGCGTACGCTCCACCTGGCTGACCACGCGCAGCCGACCGTCCCGCGCCAGGCGTGTGCGCAATCGACCGCGAATACGCGCCTTTTGCCAATCCGACAACCGCGTGCACGCCTCAAAATCCAGCAGCACTGTCGCCCGCGTGCTGACCTTATTCACGTTCTGACCGCCCGGCCCCGCCGAGCGGCTGAACTGCACCTCGCACCAAGGCGTTAGATCCGTGATGTTCAGGCTGGGTACGCTCATACGGCGTGTGCTACCCGCTCGCCGGCCTGACTTCAAGCGTTCCCGCCTGCCGCGGCGCGCCGACAGACGGCACGAGTCCCAAAATCCGGACGGCGTCTCGCGGCGGCGGAGAGAATGTCGTTGCTAACGAAACGGGGGCGACGGTTGGCGTTCTACGTCGGCCGCTGGGGGCCGACACTACTTCCGCGAGCGGGCTGGTGCTGCCTCCGCTGCCAGTCCGCTAGCAGAGGGCCAGGTAGGCGGCTACGAAGAATAACGCCACCCGAATACGCTGGGGAGTCCATACGAAGAGCATTGCTTCCAACCTCCTGGGTCGGTGTTGCCGACTGATTGCCCTTCGGTCGTACGGGCGGCCTGTCGCCCGCAACCGTGCTTGTTCACTCGTTTTTACGCGCCGGCGGCCCACCGATTCAAGCCAGACGGCCCGTCGGAGTATCCGCCCAGCCGAAACAGCCGCTCCAGATCCCGATAAAATTCGCCCCATGAACACGCTAGTTTAGGTCCGCCGAGCGGAATCTGCTCGCACGCCGCGGAAAACCGCTTCTTATGGGTACTGAAAAACGCCTGCCACGCTATTCAAGAATCTGGCCCATCCGCGTCGCTAACGTGGCTGGCCGAACTCCTGGACCCAGTAATACCCGTACGTGCCCCCAACTCGGATGCCGACCCCCAGTTCCTCGAAATCCGGCTCCAGAATGTTGGCGCGGTGGCCCGGGCTGTCCATCCAGTCTTCCATGGCCGCCTCGGGCGTCTCCTGCCCAGCCGCCAGATTCTCACCGATGAACTGAAAATCGTACCCGAACTCCTCCGCCCGGACGTCAAGCGTGCTGCCGGTGACCGGATTGACGTGATCGAAAAAGCCGTAGCTGATCATCTCGCACGCGTATGCGTCGGCCTGGGCCTCAAGCGTCGCGTTGCGTTTCAGGCGGCTGAGACCGCGCGAGATGCGTTCGGCGTTGACTAGGTCAAGAATATCTTGTCGCCAAGCGTCAGCCTGAACCGGCTCGATGCAAGTCGCCGTCGAGGTCGCCGACCCTGAGGAGCTGGATTGCGACCCACTTGCCACGCCGCCCGGCGTGGACGTCGTATCGCCGGTCGAATCGGAGGTCGATCCGCTGGGCGTCTGTGAGTCAAACCCCGAGGACGTGCTCGTCGTGGGGCATCCGCCGAGTATGAGCGCACCGATTACGAGCAAACACGTAAGATAACGCACGAAAAACATGGCACCTCCCAGGGGGCTGTGCGGACACTGCCAAACCAAAATCCTAAACATCGGAATTGTAGCGGCACGCGTCAAGCACTTGAATGGACTCGTAACCCGCCCCATACTACCCTCGCACGCCCAATCAGGGCAGGTTTTGATTGCGCCGAGGAGCCTCGCATGCGTAAACGCTTATTGGCCGCGCCGGTTGTCCTGGCGATCCTGGTGTCAACGATCGCCGCCGTGACCGGCTGCTTCCTGTCCGAGTCGGGAACCACCGGCAACAGCGCCTTCAACCTCGCACCGAACGTGGTCATCAGCTCCGATGTCACGCGCGGCATTGCGCCGCTGACCATCCCGTTCTCGTCCTCGCAGAGCACGGACGACGGGCTGATCGTCTCACGGTTGTGGGACTTCGGCGACGGCACCATAAGCCAGGAGATCGCCCCGGAGCATACCTACACGAGTACGGGCACCTACACGGTGACACTCACGCTCACTGATGATGGCTCGCCGCCGGCCACCGCCAGCGCATCGGTGACTATCTACGTCACACAGGCCCCCGTGCCCGTCATCGCCGTCGATCGCACGACCGCCGAGTCGGCCCCGGCCGTCTTCGTCTTCGACGCTTCAGCATCGAGTGATCCTGACGGTGAAATCGAGGATTACGAATGGGACTTCGGTGACGGCTCAACCGATGTCGTCCCGACCGTCGCCCACACCTACTCCCAGGCCGGCACCTACCGCGTCATCCTCACGGTCACCGACGACACCGGCGTCAGCAACTACGACACCGTCATGGTCGAGGTCGGCATCGAGAAGCCGCAGATCCGCTTCCTTTCGCCCCCATCGACCATCCACAACATCGCCCTCCCCACTGACGCGCCGCTTTGGACGTACATCGAGTACGACGTCGAGCTCGGTGTGCCACGCTTCCTGCGGGCCGGTCTCGATGGCGATATCGACGTTTGCGATGCCCTCACCGAGGTCTACATGACCGGTAGCGGCGCGATCGCCATGACGCTCGACGGTCACACCGACCGCGTCCGAGATGCCCGCTACTCTCCCGACGGAACCAGCATCATCACCGCCAGCGACGACGGAACCCTCAGGCTGCACGACGCGATCAGCGGCGACGTTATCTTCAGCTACACCGGTAATACGACCCCGCTCACGTCGGTCGCCTGGTCACCTGACGGTTCGCAGTTCGCCTACGGCGTGTCCGACGGACGCGTAATACGCCGCGCCACGCAAACCGGCGCCGTGCTGGCCACCTACACCAACCACTCCGGCGCCGTCAACGACGTTGCCTATACCAGCGACGGTCTGCAACTGCTCAGCGCCGGTGTCGACCGCCGTATTCTGCTCATTAATCTGGCCGATGGGCTGGTCGTCCGTGAGTTCTCCGGCCATGAACTGAGCGTGACCGACATCGACGTCTTCGGCGAACGCGTGGTCAGCGCCAGCGTGGATGGCACGGCCCGTGTCTGGA
>JAFGRR010000659.1 GCA_016935035.1 Phycisphaerae bacterium
CGCCCGATACGGTCGCTCCGCTGCTGGCCGTTAACACGCCGCGGCGTGAATCGTCAACGGACGCACTGGACATCGATAGCCTGGGGCCGATCGCAGGGCGCTGGCAACTGCTGCCCCGCAGCACCGATGATGATCGCACCCCCGCCGCGATCCTGGCGCCCTTGATCTCCAGTCGCGCGGCCGGCCGCAGCATCTGGGATGCGCTGCTCTGGACGACGCTGATCCTCGTACTGGCCGAGCCGCTCATCGCCAACCGCCGCCCGCGCCGCACCGCTGCGGACCAGTCCGCCGGGAGGGCCGCGGCATGATGAGCCAACCACTTATTCTGGCGGAGCTTATCTTCCACATGCCCGATCTCGGTTGGCTTGGCAGTCTGGCCGTCGCCGGCGGATTGGCGGCCGTTGTCTTCGCCTACACCGCCGGTCTGCGCGCCCAGCAGCATGCCCCGCAGGCGCGCTTCGGCCTGCTCACACTACGCATGACGGCCATCATCTGCCTGCTCGTCGCCCTCGCTCACCCGTCGTGTGTCAGCCAGCAGACCATCCTTGAGAAGCCGCTGCTCGCGATCGTCCTCGACGATAGCGCCTCGATGTCGCGTCCAATCGGCGCGCCAGACGAAATCGGGACACGCTACGCCGCTGCGACCGGACTGTTGCGCGATACGCTGGTCCCCCGGCTGCGCGATACGCATCGCATTGAGCTGTTCGACGTCGAGGCCCGTGAGCTGGGTCCGAACGCCCCGCCGGCGAACCCCGAAGTGCGGCGCAGCCCGCTGACCGAGACGTTGCTGCGCGTGCAGCGAACGCTCGCGGGCCAGAGACTTGCCGGTATCGTGCTGCTCTCCGACGGAACCGAAGTCACCGAGCGGCCTCCCGCCGAGAACATCCAACAACTGCGCGTCCCAGTACATACGATCGAGCTGGTCCCGGCGACTCAGCGCGTCGTCGGGCCGCCCGATCTCGCGATCGAGTCGGTCAGCGCCAACCAGCGCGTCATCGTCGGTAACACAGTGCGCGTGACCGTTGATCTCACCGCCGCTGGCGATGTCGGGGCCGCCAGCGTCCCGCTCAATGTGATCGAAGCCGGCCAGATCGTCGCCACCACAACCGTCGCCTGGCCCGCCGGCGAAACCAATCTGCGTGCCGAGCTCGAATTCACGGCCCGCCGACCCGGCCGCTTCACGCACACCGTCCAGCTTGGCGCTCTGCCCGGCGAGACTGAGTTGGCCAACAACCGCGCCACGTTCCCGTTAATCGTCCGCGCTAAGGCGCTGACCGTGTTCTACATCGACGGGGTGCTCCGCTGGGAGGGCAAGTTCATCCGCCAGGCTCTCACCGCCGACCCCGATCTCAACGTCGTCGCCACTACCCGCACTGTCCCGCCCGGCACCGATCGTGGGTCGCAGGGCCTGCTGACTGCTGAGCAACTCGCCGACGTGGACGTCGTCATCCTCGGTGACATCGAAGCCACCTTCTTCTCTACCGCGGAGCTCGAAGCCCTGCGTACCTGGGTCATCGAGGGCGGCGGCGCATTGGTAATCACCGGTGGATACAGTAGTTACGGCCCCGCTGGTTTCGGCCACTCGGCCTTGCGCGACGTTCTGCCGATTGAGTTCAGCGCCGATCCCAATCCGCAGATCGAGCAGTCGTTCAACCTCAAGCTAACCGAGGCGGGCCGCCAGCACGCCATCTTCCACCTGACGCGCGACCGTGTCCGCGACGCGGCGTTCTACCAGGCCCTGCCGCCGCTGGACGGCTGCGCCCGCATCGCGGCCGTCAAACCTGGCGCCGAGGTGTTGGCGGTCAACCCCAACGTCGCCGGCCCCGACGGCACCCAGGGTTTGCCGGTCCTCGTAATCCAGCGCGTAGGCGCCGGCCGTACACTCGCCATAGCCACTGATACCACTTGGCGTTGGCGCATGGTCGTCGGAGGTTTCACCGGCGACAGTTCCTTCTATCAGATGTTTTGGGGACAACTCGTCCGTGCACTCGTCGGTGAAGATGACCTCACCGATCCGCCCCTTTACGTAACTACCGACGCCGCCCAATACCGACTCGGCCAGACCGTCAACGTCAAGATCGAGTACCGCCCGCCCGCCGAGGCCGAAACCACGCAACCTCGCGAAGTGTCAGCATTTACGCTCGACGAGGCCGGTCAGCAGACCACCATCCCGCTGACCGAGGTCACGCCGAGCAAGTACACCGGTGCCTTCTCGGCCCGCGCCCCCGGTCGCATCGACGTTCAAGCCATCGCGCACGTTTCCACCCACGACGATCCGTCGCCGAACGCCGACGAGGTCTTTGCCCGTGTCGCCACCATCGACGTGGCCCACCCCGACCTCGAACTTCGCAGCCCCCGTGCCAACCCGCAGTGGCTGGCCCAGGTCGCGCAACGCACCGGCGGCCGCACCGTTGCGCCCGATCAGATCGATCAATGGGCTGCCCAACTGCCAGCCGAGCAGTTCGAAACCACGCGCGCCGTTTCCAGCGGGGCACGCGGCGATCTCCTGCTGGGTGGTCTGGCTCTGCTGCTATTATGTGCCGAGTGGATTCTCCGTCGTTGGAGTAGACTCGTATAAGAGAGGTCCACTGGATGCCCATGAACCCGCATGAGAAGAAGATCGCGACCATTCTCGGCGCCACGTTCAGGCACTGGCGTCGCGAGCAGTACGGCGTCTTCGCCGCCACCGCCCTGGCCGCCCTGCTGCTCTGGCTCCTCGCCGCGGTTTTGATCGACAACCTTGCCATGCTGCCGGTCTACGGCCTGATCGCCTTCTGGGTTGTGCTCTTGTTGGCTGCGGCCGGCTGGGGCGGTCTCCTGCTTCATCGCCTCACCGTTGGTCGCCCCGCTGCTATCCGCTTGGCCCTTCTCTTCGAGTCGCGCGTTCCCGGCCAGCAGAACCGGCTGGTGAATGCAGTTGAGTTCATCGGCTCACGCCAGGCCCGCAACAATCCCCTGGCCCAGGCTGCCGTCATCGAAAACGCCGATTCCCTGCATCTCAGCGCCACCAACCACGTTGCTGACTTCCGATTGGCACGCCGCGCCCTCTTGATCTCCGGCATTGTTGCAGCATTGTTTCTCACTTATGCAGCTCTGCGCCCGCCGTGGGTAGGCAACGCACTTATGCGCCTTCTGCAGCCAATCTCACCGCAGCCGCACTTGCTGGCCACCGAACCACTCGTGTCGCCTGGAAATGTAGAGCTCATCGAAGGGCAGCCCCTTTTGGTCTCCACAACAATCCGTACGACGCCAGATCGCGGCGGCATGGATCGGGTCACGCTTGAATACAACCTGCCGGATCTCGGCTGGAGCACCGTCCTCATGCATCGGGATCGGCCTGGGCGTCCATATGAGTATGAGTTTACCTCTGTTCGACACCCCTTTACGTATCGAATTCGCGCTGGCCGCTCAGCCAGCCCGACGTACACGGTGAAGGTCCAGCCGCGGCCCAGCGTCCAGTCACTCCAGTTGACCGTCACACCGCCGGAATACGCTGGCGGTGCTCCGCGCCGGCTGAAACCAAACATAGGTGACGTAACCGCTCTGGCTGGTTCACGCGTAGACATTGAGGCGACTGCCTCAGTCCCACTCTCCAGGGCCCACCTCGAACTCCGCGACGGCCGTCCAGTGCCCATGCGCGTCGATTCAGCCGACGCCACCCTAGCCCAGGCCGCCCTAAGGCTTTCCGGTAGCGACAGTTATGCCGTACGACTAACCGACCACGGCAACCTCACAAACATCAACCCGCCACGCTACACACTGACCGCAACGCCCGACCAATCGCCGCTGGCCATCGTCACCGCGCCCGGCCGTGACCTGATCCTGCCGCTCAATACAACAATGGAAATACATATTGAGGCTCAAGATGATATTGGATTGGCGAATGTGGTTCTGCAAACACGCGGCCCAGTCGGCGACTGGAGCGTCACCAAGGAGTGGCCGATCGACGAAGGTGCAAAACGTCTTTATAAGGCTGCCATGGACATCGACTTGTCAACCATTGGTGTCGCTGTCGGCGACACGCTGCTCTACCGTGCGATCGCCACTGACCGTCGCATTCCCGAGCCGAACACCGGGCCCGGCCGCACCTGGTCCATCACGATCGCCGAGCCGGAGGACAATCAGGCGCTGCTCGCCGCCCAGACCCGCTACCTGCTCGAAGCGATCCAGAACATCCTGGCCCTTCAGCGCGAAAACCGCGCCGCGCTGGACATGGACCGCGCCGTCCCGCCGATGCGCACCCGCCAGGAGAACGTCCGCAACCTGACAGCCGCCCTAATCGCCGAACACGCCCGCGCCATCCGCCCGCAACAGTCGATCCTCGACGAGCTGATCGCCCTCGCCGACGGCCCGATGCTCGAAGCCAGTCGCCAGTTGGCCGACTTCGGCGGCTCTTACGCGGAGCGCTTCAAGCAGAAACGTCCCCTCCTCGCCGTTATGAACGACATCATCACCCGTCTTGAAGCCCTCGTCGGCCGCCTCGAACAGGCTTTGAACCAGGCTGAGAAGGCCCAGGAAGTGCTCGAACAGCTCGCCGATGCCGACCGCGAGCAGGCCCTGCAAAACATTCGCGACATTCTGAGCAAGCTGCGTGAGTTCGTCCCCGAGCAGGACAAGGTCATCGCCGACACCGAGGAACTCGTCCGCAGGGCCGACGACCTGACCGACGACGACCTTGAGACCCTCGAACGTCTTAAAGGCACTGAGGACAAGTGGGCCGAGATCTTCCTCGAATCGGTAAAGGACATCTCCAAGCTTACCGAGCAGGGTTTTGCCGACGAGACCATCGCGAACGACTACAAGGAGATGGTCGAGCAGATCGAAGCCGCCAGTCTCAACCTGACACCCGATCTGATCGAACTGGCCGTGCCGCGCGAGCAATCCGGCCGCGAACTGGCCGAATCGCTGGTCGAAGAGATGGAAATGTGGCTGCCGAACTCGCCTGACAACATCCAATGGATCATGGAAGAGCCGCTCGACTTCCCAGAAATCCCGATGGTTGACCTGCCCGACCAACTCTGGGACCTCGTCGGCGACCTCATCGAGGACCAGGACGAACTCAACGATGCCGCCGAAGATGTCACCAGCGCCTGGGCCGATTCCATCGCCGAGGGCGCCGGCTGGGAAGTTGCCGGCGGCCCCATCAGCAACTTCTCCGCCGTCGGAAAGACGGGCAACCAACTGCCCGACGACAACGAGCTCTCCGGCCGCTCAGGTGACGGCCGCAGCGGCCGCAGCCAAGGCCAGCTTGTCGAAGATGTCGCCAAGGGCCTCGCGGGCCGAAACACTCCAACCCGAATAACCAACGACCCTTACGAAGAAGGCGTCGTGAAGGAATTGCAGCAGCTCGCGACCAGCGGTGCCACCGGCGGCGGCAAGGCTCGGGGCGCCGGCCAGGAGGGCCTCCAGGGCGAAAGCCCCCCGCCGCTGATGGCCGACATGCAGTTCATGAAGGACTGGCAGCAGCGCATCCGCCAAAAGGCCGAACGCGTCGCCGGTCAGCTCAAGATGATCCAGATCACGCTGCCCGACCTGAATGAAGCCATCGAGTTAATGAAAAACGCCGAGCAGGATGCCCAGGATGCCCGCTACACCGACATGTTCGAGACGCAGCGCATGGTCCTCCAACGGCTGCGGCGTAGCGGCGAGTTGGCCTCGCGCGAGATCAACCTCACCATCGACCGCGCGTATCAGTTATCGCCCGACCAACGCCGTAAGATGCTCGACAGTCTCGACGAACCAATCCCCGACGAGTATCAGTCGGCCGTGCAAAGGTACTTCCAGCAGTTGAGTGAGTCGCCATGACCGCGCCGCGCTGCGGACAACTCCGAGATGTGCCACTGCTGTTGAGCAGTGCACGCGTGGACCAGGCACGCCGCGATCATAACTGTCGACCGGATGGCCACTTGCGCCGGGCGGCCACC